>JBGTMK010000948.1:0-8574 GCA_041743605.1 Nostoc sp. | reverse complement strand
ATCATGGCTAATATCACACTTTCTGAATTGCAAGCTGGCTCAGAACTGTTCCAAGATTCCGAAAGCTTCCTCACCGACTTGAACGAGATGAACAACGTACATGGTGGTGAAGGCGATGGATACGATGACTTCCTGGAATATGGAATTAAAGGATATGAGTTCGCGATTTTAGGCTTGGGTATCAATAACGTTGTATCCCTAGCTAAATCTTTCAGTGATGTTTAATTAGCTATATAGCTAAATGGCTCTTTTGAGATAAAAGGTCAAAATAAATATATCTGAAAAGCATATAATTTCTTGACAACCAAAAACTCAAAAGAGCCAGCCAAATTTAGCCTTTGAAAAACACATTTCCACAAGATTTTTAGGAGTAAATCATGGCTACTATTACACTTTCTGAATTGCAAGCTGGCTCAGAACTATTTCAAGATTCCGAAAGTTTCCTCAATGATTTGAGCGATGTAAATTCCAACTCTGTCTATGGTGGTCACGGCTACGGATTTGATCCGTTCCTAGATTTTGGAATTAAGGGATATGAGTTCGCTATTTTAGGTTTGGCAATCAATAATGTTGTATCCCTAGCCAAGTCATTCAGTTCTGACAACAGCACTTGTGGTTAAAAATATTAATTCATAGTTCGATACGAAGCGATTTGGCTTTGTTGAGATTACAGGAAAAACAAGATTTGTGCAGTTAAGCTGCAAGACTTATTGAATGATGAGAAGCCAATAGATTAGCTTCAATTCGGCTATCTAAAGCTTTACTGCCCACAAATCTTACTTGACGACCACAATTATTTTGGGGAATTAATTATGACTAAGATCACACTTTTTGAACTGCATCCCGTTGGCTCAGAATTGTTCCAAGATTCCGAAAACTTCCTCACCGATTTGACCGATATGGATTCTACATCTGTACATGGTGGTGAAGGCTACGGATATCAGCAATTGCTAGAATATGGTATTAAAGGCTTTCAATTCTCGGTGTTAGGCTTTGGCATCAATAACGTTGTATCCCTAGCCAAATCATTCAGCGAGGGTGTCTAATTTGTAGTTAACCCCCTCAACTAAATGGCTCTTCTAGGATTAATAAGTCAAAAGCAACCTATGTGGCAAAATTATTATTTTTTGCCCTAAATATGATATGACACCATTTCCAAAAATCTTTTCAATACATGAATCGGCTGTAGAGGTGTACAACTATACGCTTTTAGCTATGTATTGTATCAGGTATTTTATGAAATGGGATAACACATGAGGTTAATTGAGTACTAAGAAGCTAGGAGAGCCGACCAAATATTGATCAATGATTATTCAGAATTTTGATTTATTCGCTACCTACCGAGCTAACTTAAGCAATCTACGCTTTAATTTAGCTCACGTTTAGCGATGGATAAATAATTGCCTGGAATGGAGTAAATGTCACACATCACAATTTCTGAACTGCGCCACGCTGATTCAGAAAATTACCTGACCGACCTGACTGATATGGATTTTATATTTGTATATGGTGGTGAAGAAGATGAATTTACTCAACTGCTTAAGTTTGGTGTAAAGAGCCTCGAATTTATGTTATTGTCCTTTGCAATTTACAATAATACTTTGCTAGCAAAGTCATTTAATGCTGACAATAGCATGACTTAAAGAAGATTGTATAAACCTGATGGTAAATCACGAAATTGCAGATTTACCATCAACCACTTTTAACTAAGCAAAGAAATTTAGTGATTTAGCTGGAAATTTTCTGACCCATGCCATCATTTTTATTAAGTTCTCAAAATGTTTTTAGCTATCTAATTTCTCAAGGTATGTGTACTCAACAAGAGCAGTCTTTGAGCAAAATAGAGCTAAAACCTGCTAAAAATTTTAATTTGTTGGTGACTTTCCCAGAGAAACGACAACTTTTAGTGAAGCAAGAACGTCTGAACCGAGAAGGCAAAACTGCTGGGGAGTTTTTGCAGGAATGGCGAATCCACGAGTTTTTCCAAACATTCCCAGAAATCAGCCACGTTCGACCATATTTGTCGGAAGCATTGCATTTTGATGCGGAAAATTCCATCATTGTGTTTAATTATCTGAACAATTATTGCGATTTGCATGATTTCTACGTTAAGAAGAATTTTTTTCCAACTAAGATGGCGGCGGCAGTTGGTGCGACTCTGGCATCAATTCATCGCCTAACTTTTGACCGTCAAAACTATCGGGAATTTTTTCAAAAGTCTGAGGATGCATCTAATCAAAAAACTCCTGAGCTAATTCGGGGATTGGATAGGATTACTCCAGAAATTTTTGGTAAGGTTCCTGCTGATGGACTGAAATTCTTTACTCTTTATCAACGTTACGACAGTTTGGGACAGGCGATCGCAAATTTGACCAACGCTTTCACCCCTTGTTGTCTAACGCATAATGACCTGAAGTTAAACAATATTCTTCTATCGCTCAATTGGGAAGAAGTATTTTTTGATGAATCGTTCTCAGATGAGAGCATTGTTCGATTCATTGACTGGGAACGCTCTGCTTGGGGAGATCCCGCTAGTGATTTAGGAAAAGCGATCGCTAGTTATTTGCAATTTTGGCTGTACAGTTTAGTTACAAGTAAATCCATTGCGATCGAAGAGTCTTTACGCCTAGCAACAACCCCTCTACAACTACTCCAGCCTTCCATCTCAGCCCTGCTTACTACCTATTTAGCTTACTTTCCCGAAATCTTAGAGCATCGTCCTGATTTCTTACAACGAGTTGTGCAATTTTCTGGTTTAGCTTTGATTCAAGCTATTCAAGCCGCACTCCAGTATGAAAAAACCTTTGGTAATTCTGGTATATGTATGCTCCAAGTTGCTAAAAGTTTGTTGTGCCGTCCAGAAGCATCAATTCCAACAATTTTCGGAATGCAGATATCAGACTTTGCTCCCGTTTAGGAGACGAGGAGGAAGTAGGGAAGCGGAGGAGAAAGATAATTAATGCCCCATCCCCAATTCCCAATTCCCAAAGCCCAATTTACAGAGAAGTATCTATGCAACTATTAGATTCCCTAGAAACTCAACTACCAGATATTCCAGATTCATTGCAGATATCACTGCAAGACATCATTAATCAACTTCAGATTGAGTCTCACTATTGTATTAGACACCCAGACTACAAACCTTTAGAATTACCAGAGTCGGCAGTCTCTCGCTTTCAGCAATTACCCTTAGAACTCCGAAATAGCTTTTTAGGTCTGCAACTGCGTAGTTTTCTCTACGGCATCTATTATAATGGCTCTTTGAAAAGTGCCCTTGCGCCTGATGCAGAGGTAACTAATTTGGCACTGAATCAAAATCTAGAAAATAATACCTTGTTGGGTGTAGATTTAGCATTTTACGATCGCTTGCATGAAAGCAACAGAAGCGAAGGCTACTGGAGTCCTGATTGGCTGGTAGTGAAAGAAGAAACTGATGGTACTTTGGCAGTAGAGAAGAATGCTTTAATACTGCACATTAAACGCGATATCGATTTGCAACCAACAAACCAACCTGTTGCTGTCGGTAATTTAGTGACGATTAAAATGCCCAAAAATCTGGTGCAAAACGGATTTTATATGGCGGTTGCTAATGCCGGAACTACCTCAAATCAAAAAAATCTGGTACGCGTTTACTTCAATTTAACTTCAGAGGGTGCAGTTGCAGTCATGGACAGTTTGACTGCCAAACTCAATGCTATACCCATTTTCTTTTCATTCAAAGCACTATATAATCCTTCCGATTATGAGCGTTATGACTCAGCAGTGCTTTACTTTGGCAAAAGCAACTACGAAGCTGTTCACCCAGTGTTAGAGAGGGTGTATGCAGAACATCAATCCCATTTTGGGGAGCAAGTGCCTTTGTTTACCAAGATGGTAGCACCAGGAATGGCGATCGCTGAAGAACCAGACCGCAAATTTGCAGAGAAGGAAAGTTTTGGTACAAACCGCTGTCAAATTGTTGCCAATGCTTTACTTGAGGCTTGGCATAAAGGAAATGATACGCCAGCAGGACGGATGACATCAATTCTGCGACATTTCTCTTTATGCAAAATTGAATTACAACGTCCCTACCTCAATCCTAATTCGGATGATATCTATACTTCTTTGAATTTATGAAATACGGTTAAGCATTCAAAGCCCCCGAATTGCCGGGGGTTGAGGATCTCTGCTACCTAAAACTGTGCTAACCAAGATCATATTTTCGCTCACGAGGTAATTATATGACTAAAAAACTCTCCGAGTCTCATAAAGCATTAGATAACAAATTCAACTTCAATCATGAAGAATTAAAACAGATCGTCAAAGCTGTTTCTGCGGGCAAGTATTCCTGGGCTTGTGTTTTACTCCTCCGTTTTAGTGGCTACAATCCTCTAGAATATATACCCTCGCGCACCTACCTTAGATTAATGAAAAATAACTGGCTACTTAGCAAAGCCAATCGTCGTCAAACTGATAATCAGAATTTAGGATTTTTTAAACTAGAATCAAGCTGGATTCAAATAGGTATCGCTAAAGGTAGTAGCAGAGAACAGGCTTAAAAGTCTCTATTAATACTTACAGCAGTTTTCATGTATTTGAACCAAATCTGTCGTAGGGGCACAGCATTGCTGTGCCCCTACCGCATGGTCTATTTACCTGAAAACTATTTACAGTCCTATCTAACCCTCCTTAAAAAGGAGGGAATTAGAGTTAAGCCTGTATTAGGATATCTTTAGATGATTGAGAATTCACAACCTTTGTAAGATTTGTCACTATTTCCAAGGCGGCGATTTGACCTTTTAACCAATTAGCAAATAAGTCTCCCATAATTTGCCGCCGCCGCTGTTCGTCTAGTTGAGGTTTAATGATTTCCTCAACTGCAATTATATGCACTCCTTTGGGAGTAGTTATTGGCTTGAGAATTTGTGGGGGACGAGCAGCAAAGACTGCTGCTGCAATTTCTGGTCTAAAATCAGTGCGGAGGCGTATTCCTTGATATCCTCCAGCCCGGCGTATTTCAGTATTTTGAATGTATTGGCGGGCAATTTCTTGAAAACTAATTTCATTTTCTTGCAGGGCATAAAACAGTTCTAGAGCTAAATCTTCATCATCTAATACAACTTCATAAGTAACTGCTCCAACATAATCGAGTTGGTGTGCGTAGAAAAATGATTCGACTTTTTCTGCAAATAAATGATTTGCCAATTTAGCAGATAATAGGTTTGTTTCGGCTATTGCTTCAAAGTCGTCTAAAGAAAGATGATATTTTTCTAACCATGTCCAGGTATCTTCTGCTTTGATCAGTTGATTGGCTAAACGCAGACTATCTGCTGCGTGTTGCAGTTCTTCTAAACCAATTTCAATACCTGCCTTTTTTGCTTCGGCTTCAACTATTTTCCTAGTTGCGATCGCCTCCAATACGCTAGGAATTTGACAAGAAAGCTTTATGTGGTCAAGAATATCATCAGGAGAAACAGTCAATATTTTTGACATAATCTAATTCCTCCAATTAGTAACCTAAATAAATAGGGTGGTTCCAATTTTATCTAGACAAGAATAATTACATTTTTACGATTTTTAGATGCAATTATTATTGCCTTTATATAATAGTAACTCGAATATTTTATCTGATGTAATCAGAAGGTATATCTTATAAAAGATAAATTATATTTGTTTTTTTGATACATAGGTGGAGTAACAATACTTATCGGTTAAGCATTTTCAAAAGAGGACTTTAATTCCGGTTCCCCACTTAAAATACACACAAGTCAAATTACCCCCCTTAATCCCCCCGATGCATTGGGGGGAAACACGAAAATCTAATTCCCTCCCCTTTGCAAGGGGAGGGTTAGGGTGGGGTAACTCGAAGACTGGTAGTGATTCGATAACTTGTGTGTACACCGTAGCCTTGGCAAGGGGGAGAACCGGATATTTCCCCCCAATGCATCGGGGGGGGTTAGGGGGGATTAACAAGTGCCTAAAATCAGAGGGAACTACTTTTCAACCTCTAATTGCTAAAGCTCTAAACCACCTTCTTGCAACTTCTTAAACGGATCTAAGATAAAGTCCATCACGCGGCGTTGACGGATAATCACCTCGGCGGTTGCTGTTTGACCTGCTGTTAGGGGAATATGTCTGTTGGCATTTTGGATATAGGGTTGATCTAGGGAGATTTCCAACTCATAAGTTTCGATGTTTCCTTGATTAGTCGTCTGAACTTTCGAGTTAGGTGAAATCCAGCTAACGCGCCCTTGCACTACCCCGTAATCTTGGAAGGGATAAGCATCAAATTTGATTTTAACTGGCATTCCCACTTTCAAAAAACCGCTTTGTTGGCTGGGCATCTGGGCTTTTAAAATCAAGGGTGTATTGTTAGGCGCAATTTGGGCAATCATCTGTCCCGGTTCGACTACTGAGCCTGGTTTTTGGATAGGTAACTCAAAAATTGTGCCATCAATAGGCGATCGCACTATTCGTTGCTGCATTTGTAGTTGCAAGGATGTCACCTGGCTTCCAGTTTGAGCAATTTCTGATTGCAGGTTACTAATTTGTGTTTGTAAGTCTTTAAGCTGTTCCTGATTTCTCAGCACCGCCAGTCTACCTGCTTGCACTACACTGCGATAGCTACTTTGCTGCTCTTGCAAGCGAAGTTTGAAAAGCTGAATATCTGATTGAGCTTGACTCATCAACGACTGATAGCGGTTCAGTTCTTCTTTTAAGCGCAACTGGGCTTGTGTGATATCAGATTTTGTTTGTTCTTGCAAGCGTTGGCTTTCTTCCGCTGTTTTTTCCAGTTCCACAAGTTTGGTTTGGGGAATCGCACCTTGTCGTAAAAGCTGGCGATAACGCGCAACTTCTGCAAAATCTCGCCTTAAACGACTCTTAGCTAACTTCTGAGCAATCTGGGTAGAACTGATATTCTGGCTAGCCTGTTCTACTAGAGCCAGTTTTTCCAATCGTTGTAAGTTATAAGTACTCTGTTTAGCATCAAGATTTTGCTGCGCCTGACTAATTTGGGCAATTTTTTCCAATTCTTGGGATTTATTTTGTTGCTCTTGGGTGTTAATTGTCAAAAGAATTTGGTTTTTGAGAAGATCGAGTTGCGATCGCCGATTTAATAAACCTTCTAATCTTGTTCGCACCTGCTGCAATTCTGTTCGCAGCACATCAGACTCCAATTCAACCAAAACCTCTCCTGCTTTTACAGTTGCGCCTTCTTTGACGTTGACAGCAGTAACGCTACCAACAACTGGACTATCCAATTGTTGGGTTGCTCCTTCCGGTTCCATTCGCCCTCTAGCACTTCCTGTTTCATCAACTTTAGAAAGCATTGCCCAAGGTAAGATAATCGCAGCAAAGCCCACCAGTAAATACAACATGGAGCGCGTCCAGATTTTTGGTAAGGCGTCTAGCAGTTCCTCGGTGCCGTAAAACCAATCGTTCTCTTCAGATGTTTTCTGCGTCTGAGGATCAATAATGGCACTTGCGTCTTCAGCCAGGTGAAATTCAGTCGGCTTTTCTATGGCGAAGGCGGATGATGAATTATTAGATGGGTTTGGCATAAGAATTGGGGATTGGGAGCTGGGGATGGGGCATTGGGAATTGGGCATTGGGCATTGGGCATTGGGCATTGGGCATTGGGAATTGGGCATTGGGCATTGGGAATTGGGATTGAAGTTCTGAATTCCATTAATGAGTCTTTGAACTCCATTAATGAGTCTTTAAGAGAGATGAACAAGTCTTTAATCGTCCTTGTCTCTTAATTCCCATGCCCCATGCCCAATGCCCAATGCCCCATGCCCAATTCCCAATTCCCATTCAACCTGTTTGCGCTAGTTGTTGCTGATTGAGATAGAAATAATGACCTTTTTTGGTGATTAATTGATCGTGAGTACCGCTTTCGACTAAAATCCCTCGATCTAAAACCAAAATCAAATCAGCATGACGCACAGTAGAGAGACGATGAGCAATGATTAAACTTGTGCGTCCTTGGAGAATTTTTTTGAGGTTATTCTGAATAATTCGCTCAGATTCGGCGTCTAAGTGACTGGTTGCTTCATCTAATACTAAGAAGCTGGGATTTCCTAACAAAGCACGAGCGATCGCTAGGCGTTGGCGTTGTCCACCGGATAACATACCTCCACCTTCACCAATTTGGGTTTCGTAGCCCATTGGCATTTGCTTAATAAACTCATCTGCTCCTGCTAGACGCGCCGCTTCTATAACTTCTTCTAGGGAAGCTTCTGGATGAGCAATACTGATGTTTTCGCGGATTGTACCGCCAAACAAAAATGTATCTTGGTCTACAACGCCAATTTGAGAACGGAGCGATCGCAGGGCAATATTAGTCACATCTTGACCATCAATTAATACTTTGCCATCCGTCGGCAGATATAGTCCCAAAATCAATTTAGAAAGAGTAGTTTTGCCAGAACCACTACGCCCCACAACTGCTATAGTTTGCTCAGGTTTGATTTCAAAGCTGAGGTTTTCTAACACATTAATATCGCTTTCTGGATGATAGCGAAAAGTCACATTCTCAAACACAACATGACCACGCAACCTACTTAAAAACTGGCGAGGTTGATGTTCTAA
>JBGTMK010000947.1:0-6997 GCA_041743605.1 Nostoc sp. | reverse complement strand
CCTGAAATTGATGTTATTCGTTCACACATTACTTTGATTCAACATCAAGACACACTTAATAAAATTCTAGCGACTAGACGTAGATTAGTAAAAAAAATAAAATTAGTAGAAAATAATTATGATATCGTAATCATTGATACTCCTCCATCAAGAGATTATTATGCTGAAATTGCCTTGATTGCTTCTGATTACTTAATCATTCCTTCAGATTTAAAACCATTCGCTAATCAAGGTTTACCAACAGTCATAAATTTTATTAAACAAATTAATGAATCTAGGGAAGACATAGGCAAATTACCTATCAATATAATGGGTGTTATCGCTTCTAAAATTTCAACAAATTCTAAATTTTTACAATATACATTTCCAAAGCAGAGGGATGTCATTTCAGAACGCTATAATCTGCCTCTTATGGAAGCAGTTATTTATGATAGAACAGCACTATCAGAATGTATGAATCAGACGATAACAGTTGGAGATTTAGAGTATCCCGATCCGAAATCTGTTGTTAAATATGCAGAAGAAGCTAAATCTACTGCTCAACAATCGGCTATGGAATTTGATATTTTAGCAGATGAAGTTTTACAAAAAATGGAGATTAATTAATGACTAAGTTTTACCTTGTAGATGTCAAAGATATTACTTCTAATATTCCTCGTTCAAATTTTGCTGAGACTGATTTAGAAAACCTCGCAGATATGATCCTAGAGAGTGGAGGAATTATCAGACCATTAGTTTTAAAAGCTACAGATACTGAGACTTATATGGTTGTTGATGGGCATCTTGAATACTACGCTGCTGTTAGGGCACGAGAAAAAAATCCTCGTCAAGGTGAAATGGTTAATGCTTTTGTAATTTCCCCTAAAAATGAAGAGAAAATATTGAAGCAAATAGCTATATTTAGGGGATTAAATTCTGATGATGTACCAGAAGTTCAAACTTCAATTAAAACTAATCATTCAGAATTGATTTCCAAAAATAATGATTTTAATTTGTTGGAAAAGCAAATTAATGATTTAAGGTCAGAACTAGCACAAGAGAGGCAAGAAAGACAGAAACTATATGAGACTCTCAAGTTGATTGAAAGTCAGATACCCAAACAGATTACACCATTAGATGCATTTAATAGTCTAAGCTTACTAGAACTAACTTTTAGATTAAGAACTGCTGGCTTTACTGATAAAAAAGCTGTTCAGGTTGCTGAAAGTGTGGAAAAAGAGCGTAAAAAGAAAAAATTTGAATCTCTTAAAGATGTATTAGGAAGGGTAAAAATTGCCAGTGGCAAAAAACAGATTAAAGGTATAAGTGGCGATAAAATGGTAGATATTATTGATAGCTGGTCGCGCATTTTGTTTATTTAAAATTGAGTCATATCGGAATTGCAAAAATAATTCGGGGCTAATTATGGATAGTCTGGAATCTAAAATTATTGAAATTTTAAAACGCGGCACTCCCGTAAGAGCAGTAAAAATTGCTGAAATACTGGGAGTTGAAAGACGAGAAGTAAACCATTACTTATATTCTTCATTGAAGAATATGGTTGTTCAAGATAGTGAGTATAAATGGTCATTGAAGACAAATGAAATAGGTAATAATCAGCGTATCCCAACTCAACCACGAACACCTAAAAACCAATCATCAAAACCTGTAACGCAAAATAACGTCTACAGTTTTACCAAAAAAGAGATTCAACAAGATACTCCGATTCAACCACCAACTCTGTCAAATCAATCCTCACAGCCTGTCAAACATGAAAAACTGGAGAAATTTTATCAACAACATTTTCAACCAAACTCTCAAACTCCATCTTCGCAACCTGTAAAGCAAAGTAATCCGTATGAAGTTGTTAAGAGAGAACTTGCTCAAGTATCTTCTGAGGAAAAGGTAAAAATTCTAGAAAATGCTTTTAGACAAGATAGATATGCAGAACTAGAAGATGAGCAGACAAATGCTCTCCAATCAATTTTAGAAGAGTCTAGGCGTGAAGTAAATATAGCCAATAGGGCTTATACACAAGGAAAACTAAGCTTTTGGAAGACTAACTATTTAGCGATCGCACTTGTATCTATAGCCTTAACTCTTAGTACATTCTTCGTGATTAGTCAACTGAGATCCAACTCAACCTACCAACAGATTCAAATTAAATAATTTTACCATAGAGAGGATTTTTTGACTGTGGTAACGTGTTAATTAAAATGGTATTTTTACTCAGAAATGCAAAGTTATTCAGCAAAACAAATGTGAGCCTAACTCCAATCATAAGGCTTTGAACTCGAAAATTTGTCTTCCAATTACGAATTACGAATTACGAATTACGAATTATCATTGCCACTCTGCCAAAATTTTATCGTTTATTTTTTCTGTTGAGATAAATCCATCAAGTTTGCCAGTTTGTAAACTACCCGCGCCCCAACATTACCATCCCACTCAGCATCACCGACTTCGCAGATATCAAAGCCAATAATTTTTCTCCCACTATTCACCAATTCCCGAAACAGACAAAATGTTTGCTCTAATTCCAACCCACCTGGAACAGGAGTACCTGTACTCGGACAGAGTTTTGGATCTAGACCATCTACATCAAAGCTAATGTAAACATACTCTGGTAAATGACTGATAATCTCTCGGCATAAATCCATCCAAGTTGTTCCAGAGTAAAGCTTTTGCTTAATTGCTGGGTCGTAATAAGCAATAATACGACTATTAGATTGGTCAATCATTTGCACTTCATCATGGCTAATATCACGCAAACCTACCTGCACTAATTTGGAAATTTGCGGTATTTTCATCCCATTAAACATAATCGACGCATGGGAAAACTCAAATCCCTCATAAGCATCGCGTAAATCTGCGTGGGCATCAATGTGTAAAATGCCATAGTTTGCGTATTTAGCCGCTAATGCTTGAAAATAACCTAAAGGTGAACTGTGATCTCCACCAATAACTGCAACTCGCTTACCCTTGTTAATTGCCTCTTGACAATTTTCAAACAGCCATTGATTAACTTGTTCACCAGCCTGATTAATTTCTGTCAACACAGGAGTTAAATCTGGTGTGTCAGAAAGTTCTTTACCTTGGGCTAATCGCTCAATAATTTTTGCTGCCAAAGTGCGATAGTATGTATTCTTTTCTAAAATATCTTGGGGAATTTCCACCATGAAAATTCCCTGCTTCCAACCATTAGGGTTATCAAAATCAAACAAATCCAGTTGAGTCGAAGCATCTAGAATTCGCTGTGGGCCGTTAGCAGTACCTGCACCGTAAGAAACAGTGACTTCCCACGGCACACCAAAGACAATCAGATTTGCAGACTCGTAATCGCAGGGTAAACCTAAGAGGTTGCCATTTATTTCACCGACGCCACTGGGATTGTAGTCTTGTAGTTGATTACTCATTAAAATATCTTCTGGATTTACGTGGATAGACAGTATGCCGCCTAGTGGACATTTGCATTGTAATAAAAATTTTTACAGGCGGTAAGTTATAGTTAGCTGGCAAAAATCCTCAGTTCTGTTTTTGGGTATTGGGTGCGATCGCAAAGCAAATATAAAATAAACAGGCAGGTTACTCAACCCGCTTAACTTCAAATCCCCGCAATCCTTCTGGTTCTTCATACTCAACCACAACATCTTTAACTACAGCAGCAGGTGGCCCACAATGACACCAACGAACCATGTCATCTACAACATCTTGCACTCCTTCAAAAACTGCTTCTACTCGATTATCGGAGAGATTCCGCACCCAACCGGTTAATCCCAACTGGCTAGCTGTATCCACGGTGGAATAGCGATAACCTACTCCTTGGACTCGGCCAGAAATAAATACATGAGCGCGGATGATCTTTGGCAGTGTTGTGGGATTCTGCATAAACTGGTCTAATCTTTACAACTTCATTGTAGTAAAAATAGCTTCTGGCTATGGAATAATACAGTGAATTGAGTTATTCTCAATGTATTTCAAATATCCTGAGAATAATTCCACAATTTTTAAACGTGGGTTAGTTAATGATATAACCAACAGGATTAAAGCTCAATACAGATCAGAATGAGCAACAAAACCCTTATGTAGAGACGCGATAAATCGCGTCTTCAAAGATAAATTCCTTACACAAATAACCTTAACCCAAGCGTATTGGATTAAAGCTGTTACCTCATTTCGTCAATCATATATTGTGGTAAGAGATTATTGCTCTAAAAAGTTTGTAACTTTGAAATTTGATGTTCCTTCCCAACAGTGGTTTAAAAATGCACTTACTTGAGCATCTGCTGAATCACTTGATTCTCTAGAAGCATTAAATTGCACTGCTGTCACAATGTACTCAAAGATAATTACAAACTGCTTTTGGGGTGAAATTCTTTCGACTACAATTGTTTCACCTATCTTAGGAATTTGAGGCACATTTACCACAAATGTCTCAATTTTTGGTTTATCTAGTGGGTTTTTAAAATTGAAGTATTTACAGTAAACAATGATTTTCACTTAGACAACCACCAATAACATTATAGATAATCAAATTTATCCTTTTCATTTCACTGAATTGGAAAATTGTCAATAAATATTATAATAGTTTTTTAAGAAAAATTTACCAGTTTATACCAATTCTCCAAAATAAACTTATATATGTAAATCCAGATAAAATCTGACGAATTACGTTAGCGAATCTTTTTACCCTTATAGGGAAGCTACGCGTAGCGTCTGTCCTCGACACGCTGCGCGAGCGTAGGAGCGTCATTACAAATTACGAATTAGTATTATTTTCCCTGCCATAGCTGTCGCAACGACTGAAAAATATTTACAAATTTCTCTTCTAGCCAGAGCATAACATAATCAAACCATTCTAGAAGTTGCTCTAAGGGATGTTTCTCATACCCAGTTGAAGTTGCTTTAATTTCTATCCAGTCTGGCTGTGCCTCAACTTGACTATTTTGGTGAAATTGCTGTTGTAAAATTTCCCCTTTCCTATTCTCGCTTTTAGTTTGAGAAATGCGAGCTTCGGTTTGTTTTGCAGAGGCGACTTTTCCAGATGCTTTTTGACTGGAAACGAGATTATTAGTTGTTTGTTTTCTTCGCACCAAGCCAGAGCCAACTTTAGGCTGTTTTACACTCAAATTATTTTGTGCAAAATGCCCTACGGATAAACTTGATGCTAAAGCAGGATTTGTCTTTTGAGAAAGTGTAACTGAGTTGTCAGCAACGGTTTCGGTGTTACCAAATAAATCATTCCACGTTAGCCAAGGATCATCTGTTAAATCCTGATTCTCTAATTGAGGGCTTTTGGAAAAAGCTTTTATAAAGTGTAATGAGAATAGCTTACCTGGTAATCTCTCATCACTGGTTGTTGGCTCAAGTGTTTTTCTACTACCAACACCAAAAAAGTAATTAAGCGCCGCCTCAATCAAAGCCTGAAGATTCAGTGTATGAGTTTCCAAACCATCAGCATTAGTTGCAATTTCTCCTTTACCAGCTAATTGCTCTTTGCCATAAAGAAATATGTTTAACTGAGTTTGAGCAACTTGGACAATTTCCTGACTACGTTCTTGCGCTGGGACTAAAGCATTTGATTCCAACTTAGCAACGGCTATATCTAAAAATGCTAATAATCTGTCAGTATTAAGTAACTCTTTTGGTATACCTTCGGCTAAAACTGGAATTTTGGCTGTATTTCCGTCAGTTAGTTTTGCTAATAATCGGTCAATTTGTGGTAATAGCTGCGTTTCTTTTTTGGCTATAATCAACCGCCAATACTGCCAATACTTAGCAACTTCGTTAATAATTCGGTCTTCTAATTTTGTCTGCTGTTGGGGTGTTAAAATATCTAAAATTTCATTATCGGCAGTAACAAGTACTAAATTCCGATTTATCAAATTTGTGGCAATTCCCCGAACTATTGGAAGATGCTGTTTGAGATCATTCTCTAACTGTGAAGGTTTGAGACTTCCGGCTTGATTCTCTGGAATATTTGATGATTGAGTAAGATTAGAGCCATGATTAACGAATTTTAGCCGAAAAACTCCCAATGAAGCCAAGAGATTGAAATGTTCAGATGTTTTTGTACGAGTGGAGGCGGGTTCATCTGATGACAGATAATTGACTGCCTCTAATACATTTTGAATGGGAGTATCAGCATTTGGCAGAGTTTCTGGCTGGAAATCGGTATCATTTGGTTGTAACTTTAGTCTAGTTTGTGGTTCTTTAGTGTGTAGCGTTTTCCCAGACGATTCCGATGACTGAAACAGTAGATACACTGGATAAAGTAGTGCCTCGACACCCCACTTAGTAGCAACTTGCAAATGCCGGAAGGTGTGTTCCCACTGTTGTGTCACCCGCCGAGATTGCTGGTGGACAAAGTTAAATAGTCTGCTTTGATAACGTCCAGAGGAACCAGAAGACATAGTAGTAATTTTTTAGTTCAAGTCTTGTTAAGTTGTGAGACTCGCGCCAAACAATAAAAACGACCAACACCTCATTTTAGCGAATATATGACCCCGACTGTCTCTCAATCCCAAACCAAATCCATCTCACAAGCAATTGAGCAATTGCGCTCTTTTTGTCAAGTTAATCTTCAGGCTACTTGGCTGTATCAGGAATCTGACCTGATTATTACTGATGTTGTAGCTGTTGATTTGTCTCATTGGCAACCTGTCGAGTTGAATGCAAAAGAACATATCGCTTGGACAGGGGGGAAAAAAGTGCTATGGCTAGTGCAAAGATTGGTGGTTCCCCAAGATTTACAGGGTTATCCCTTAACTGGGTTATCTTTGCGGCTGGCGCTGGTTTGGTGGGCAGATTCTGCTGAGATTTATGTAAATGGGGAGTTAGTGCTGGAGGGTGATTTATTTGATTGTTGGCCGCGAGTGCTTCTGAGTCCAGGGGTGACTCCTGGTGAAGAATTTATTGTGGCTTTGCGCTTGGTGAGTCCTGGGCATGATAATGGTGCTTTAGTGCGATCGCTCTTGGTTTTTGAGTCTGATGATGGGGTAACTCCGGGTTTTGTGGC
>JBGTMK010000946.1:0-2624 GCA_041743605.1 Nostoc sp. | reverse complement strand
CTCCTGATTGATTTTAGCGGATATTTCTAATGGTATAGATACAGATTCGATTTCTTTGTTAGATGGGTGTTCTGATGGAATTCCTCTACTTTCTGCTGTTTTTTTCGCCAGTTCTAAATCTTTTAACGCCTCAGCTTGACCTGTAGATTTTAGCTCTACACTAAAATCATATTGATTCATTTGTTATTTCCTCCATTAATTAATTATGACAGTTGTATGTTAACGGTCAACAGCCCTCAATCATCAGTCTATTCAGTCTCTAAATTCAAACTCATTTGTCCATAATTTAAGGATAGCTCAGGTTGCACATAAGACACTTTGGCTTTGATTTCATCCATAGCCAACCATAAATCTAATAAGGCTTTTTCTTCAGTCAGGCGTTTCTTTTCATCACCAATGCGGGGAATTACTTTCAACGCTACTTCAAATGTCCGCATAAATAAATCGTTGCTAACTAAGCCTGTATTTTTCATAAATCTACGGACTGGTTCTGTATTTTCTTCCTCTTGGTAAAGGGCGATAATGGCGTGGAGTCCATCAACTAAATATCTGGCAGAAAATTCAGTATCAGTGACGGAGAAGGCGCGTTTTTTCAAGCGTTGTTGCGGGGTGAGTAATTTACAGTAACCGCTTCCAGAATCGAGTAGTTTGTGTTTTTTGACTAAATCGGAGACATCAAAACCACCCACTGCTAAAGCCAGTTGTCTAGCTTCATCGAAGGGAAATTCTCGCGCTTCAAAGGTATCCCATGCCAAGATGTACCATTGAGTTAAGGGGTCGATACCGTTGAAGTCTTTACCTTCTAATAGCTTTTGTAGTCGGTATTCGACTACTGCTTGGCGTACTTCTTCAAATGCTGCTTTGGGTTCAACTGGATTCCCGGCGCTGTCGAGAATGGAACTATATTTGGTAAACACACTCAAAGCTGAACCGAAAGCACTTAAGCACAAGTTTATACCAGGGGGTTTAATGCGGCGTTGCGGATCTGCTACTCTATCAGCAGCAGGACGAGAATCTTCAGTTAAGCATTTTTCGAGTTCTGGTGCTTTTTCAAAGACGATATTTCGCACATCAATTCGCACGTCATCCCACCAAGCTTGTTCGGCGTTAGGGTCGCGTTTGCGGCATACTAAAAGCACGGTGCTGGATACTGCGTTTTTCTGCGCTTGGTGTAAGTTTTGCGGGTTTTCGGTGCTGACTGCCCATGATGCGGTAATCTCGAAACCAGCATCAATGAGGGATTTGGCTAAGACATCCCACGCGCCGGAGTCTTTGTGGTTGAATTGTACTGTCATTACGCCGTCGTCGCGTAAGACGCGATGGTATTCCGCGAACGCCATCGCCATTTTTGCTTCATAATCTTGGTTGGCGAGTTTTTCAGGGGTAATTGCTTCTTTGGTATCAGTAGCAGGTGTACCCATACCTCTAAAACGGGAAGGGTTAGCTACAGCTTCTCTGTCTTTGTCAGTGAGTTCTAGGTGGAATAATTCGGGGAAGATATCGCCGAGGGTGCGTTTTAGCCAGACGTAATAAAAATCTGATAGTTCGGCGTATTGAATTGTGGCATAGTAAGGTGGGTCAATAACAACTGCATCAACAGTTTTATCGGAAATATGAGTTAAGTTATCTGCTGATGCTGCATCTATTTGTATAAATTTTTTATCGTTTATTTCAATTCCTGGGTTCTCTTTTGTACCTAATTTAGTGGCAAATAAGTCGCAAAGATTTTTATATTCTGATGCAAAACTATCAGCACATGATTTCCATAAATCTCCTGTCCCATTAAATTCTGGATAATTCCAATTCAAATTTAAAGAATGTTGAGCCATAGCAATTTCAGCGTATGCTCTAGTTGAGTGCCAATGTCCTAACCTAGAATTTTTATCTGCACATCTATCTAAAACTAAAGCTAAATAAGTTAAAATTGCTTGTGATTTTTCCCAATCATGCTCAACTTGAATCAGTGCTTTAGCTTCATTGATAATTTCTACATAAGTGACAAGAGTCAAAAGCTGACGTGGGTTAAAACAGTCTTCATATTGCCGTAAACCATACTCATAATTACGCGGGGAATCGTGTAATCCAGTACTAGTAGCCTCAGTAGGGATTAGATTATGAATGTTTAAATATGAATAATTTTGTTTTAAATAATACTCAGCCTTTTGAAATCCATCAATGTCAACAGACTGAGGCATTCTAAATTCTAATACTGCTTTTCCTTTTCTATGAGCAATTGCATATAATTGATAACCTAAATTGTATGTAGATGAATATCTTTTTATCTCTTCATCTTCAATCACACTTCCACAGTTTAAGCATCTCCCAACACCACGACTTAGAGTAATTGTAGTATCTGGATCATATTCACCATCATCAGTTTCAATAGTTGTTCCCTTCCCCTTCTTACCCTTAACCAATTCAAAATCAACCCGCTTATTCTCAGGGTTAGGAATTGGCTTCACTGCATACCAATCACTCGTAATTTTCCTCGCTTGTCCTTTTCCTCCATAATTACTAGTCCGACTTAACCACCAATTCGGACTCAACGGAACAACAGACTCACAACTTGGACAAACAACCGTATGCGCCCATAAATAATTCTGCACAGTTTCCCCAGGTAAAGA
>JBGTMK010000945.1:0-18335 GCA_041743605.1 Nostoc sp. | reverse complement strand
GCGATGGGTGAACAACCCTCAGCTTGAGCGCCACTGAAACGAACGCTCTTGTTTTCTACCAAACCAACTTCTACAAATTCTTGGAAACCCTTATAAATTTTGGTAAATAGTGAACCAGATGCCAAGGGAGCAACAACATGATCCGGGAGTTCCCAGCCTAGTTGTTCCGCAACTTCAAAACCTAGCGTCTTGGAACCTTCAGAGTAATAAGGACGCAGATTTATATTGACAAAACCCCATCCATGTGTGTTAGCAACTTCTGAACAGAGGCGATTTACTTGATCGTAGTTGCCCTTAACGGCCATCAGGGTGGGACTGTAAATCAAGCTACCGAGAATTTTACCTGCTTCTAAATCTGCGGGGATGAACACACAGCAGTCTAAACCGGCGTGAGCTGCGATCGCAGCTGTAGAATTTGCCAAGTTACCAGTGCTAGCGCAAGAAACAGTAGTAAAGCCTAATTCCCGCGCTCTGGATAGAGCAACTGATACCACCCGATCCTTAAAGCTCAGGGTGGGCATATTCACGGCATCATTTTTTATATAAAGCTTATTTAAACCCAGGCGACGGGCAAGACGGTGGGAACGAACCAAGGGAGTCATACCCGTTCCCACATCTATAACATTGTCAGTTGCGACAGGTAAAAAGGGACGGTAGCGCCAAATGGAGTTGGGCCCAGCTTGAATTGTTTCACGAGTGACAGTCAGACGTAGGGCGTTGTAGTCATACTTGACTTCTAACGGGCCAAAACATAACTCACAAACATTACTGGCTTTGAGTTCATATTCCGCACCACATTCTTTACACTTTAAGGCTTGAAAGTAGGCAGTGCTGGTTTGGGTTTGGGTTTGGGTTGTAATTGCCTGAGTCATAAACTAGCTTTCCCTGTTTGTCTGTCGACTGTCGTTTGATGGTAACACGAGTAAAAATACCAGTCAAACATACCCGACAAATTTTGTCGGGTATGCCTAGTATTGAAAGGAATGGCTCTTGTAAAACTTTAACATCAGTAATCCCTCTATTTAGTATTTACACTTATAATTTTCATGTTATAAAAAAATAAAATAGACTCAATCACTCAGCATTAGCACGGTGAAAAAATATGATTAAATTACATTTAATTATGATGAATTTGCATTTATTTAAATTAATATCCGATTAAAGTGATCTAGCTCACTTAGTTAACTTTCAATTTTTTGCTCTAAATGACTCCATAGAGCAGTATGTATTTCTGATGAAAAAGACTCAAAAAGACTTCTATATAAAAGCTTTAGTGTTTTTAGCATCTGAATTAAACCACTAAAATTTCTATGTGTGTTGCCAAAATAAAGTTACTTTTTCTAGCTTTGATGTACTCATTCATAGCTAGAGAAGTTACTTATTTCTACGGAAGTTTTTTTTTGCTGTAAAAGTTACATTGCTATTTACATCGAAAACTCAGGAAAACACAGTAAAAAATTACACATATTTGCCATTGCTAGCCTTGATTCTCAAGGGTAAGCGTAAAACAAGTAAATCGACGCAATTAAAGCTAACTGGTGGGGGCTGTCATTTGTCCTACCCCTGCGGGTACTCCTTTGGAGAACTCGTAAGAGTAGCTGCTGGCGCGTCTATGTCATTGGTCATTGATAAGGGTTTTAAGCCTATTTACGTTTCATAACATAATTTGGTTTGTTCTCACCGACTTACTTAGACAAGTTATTTCTGGTTAGTGCCTCAATATTAATTTTCAAGGAGTGTCAATAATTTAACTCCTTAAATATGCATTCCCAAAACGTTGAAGTTTTGGGCAGCCATAGTCGGTAATTCTTTAAGGAATTGCCGAACTTTATCCTGTCTCAAAATCCAAGATACAAGTTCAGTCAACAAACAAACTACTTCTATGGTAAATCGAAAGAAATCTGTCAACAAGCAGCATAAACTTTACCAATCTCTAGTAGCAACAGCATTATTAACTGGTAGCCTTTTCCAATTTCTCGCACCTGTATTAGCTGACGGAACTACTGCGGGTACATCTATCAGTAACACAGCAACAGCAACCTACGAAGATCCCAACAGTCCAGGCACAACAATCAATGCCACTTCTAACACTGTTGTTGTCACAGTAGCTGAGGTTGCTGGTATTACTGTCACCGCGTCTGGTGTCACAGATGCCACTTCTAGCCCTACTAATACAACAGTTCAGGTTGGCGACTTACTCATCTACACCTACACCCTGACTAACGTAGGTAACGACCCCACAAGATTCCACATTCCTAACCAAGCGACAACAACTGGGCCGGGTACAGTTTCCGGCACATTACCAGATGGTGGTACAGCTAACAGCTTGCAATATAGCACCGACGGCGGTCAAACTTGGATAAATGTTCCCCAAGGCGGTGTAGACACACCTTCAGTTCCAGTTGGTGGTACCGTATTGGTGCGAGTGCCAGTTACTGTACAAGCTGGCGCTCAAACTAACGACATCATTACTGTTACCCTTGGTAACACCCCAGGGGATGCTCAAAACCAACTGCGGAGTCCTGATGGTGGTGACGTGTTCACCGTCGATAACGCCGATGGTGGTGCTGTTGGTGAGGTAATTGGCGCACCAGTTAATGGGACACGGGAAGCTAGCGCCACCGAGCAAATTAAGGTTGGGTTAACCCTGAAAACTTACGCTTTAGCCACTATTCTCAAGATTCGTAGCGGCTATAATAATGCTGGCACGGCAACGATTACAGATGACAAACTGACTTATGATTTAAGTTTACGAGTTGAGTCCAATGATCCCACAGGGCAGGGAATTACACCAGCAGCTTTGACGGGTACAAGCATCAATGTTAATGGTGTTGCTGGCAACTATATTTTGGTTTCTGATGCGATTCCTGCGGGTACAGATTTGGCAATAGCACCAACTGCGCCTCCTGGTTGGCAAACTGTCTATACTATTGATCCAATTACAACTAATGCTAATACAGCTAATTGGACTACGACAGCACCACCTTTGGCCTCAGTCACTCGCGTTGGTTTTATCAATAATCCAGCAACCATTACTTCTATTGCTCCTGGTACAACGGTGAATGGCTTCTCGATTCAGTTAGCTGTTGAATCAACTGCAACTTCACCCTTAACAGTCGCTAATATTGCCCAATTGTTTGGTCAAACACCTAACAACAACTTTCCAGTATACGACGAATCTGGCGACCAAAATCCCAGCAACTATGACGGTTCCCCAGGCAATATGACACCTCCTGCGGGTACAGATCCCGATGGTGATGGTGTTCCCAATATTCTACCACCCGGCAGTGTTGATGATGGCTATATTAACAATCCAGCATCTCCAGAAACTGGGACTGACACAGGTAACAACAACACTGGTGATGGTACACCAGGAGGTGAGGCAAACGTTTTCACAGTGCAAGCACCTGTAGCCTCAGCGATATTCAACGGGCCGCAGAATGCGCCGGATGCGACTGGCCCATCGGGTGGAACCGACGATGACTTCACGAACAAATCTTCTCTGGTTCCTGCTGGTACAGCACCTGGTGCTACACTCGATCCTCAGTCAGTTGGCTTCACCAACACAGTTAAGAATAGTGGTACTGACTCAGGTGTTTTGAAGATAGAGCCAACACCACCAGCAATTCCAGGAGATTTACCGAATGATACGAAGGTGACTATTACCTACGGTAGTCTTTCTGCTGTTTATACTTACAACAATGGAGTGTTTACAACACCTGGTACACCAATTACAATCCCCAACTTTGCTCCTGGTGCAAGTATCAACTATGGTGTGGAAGTTGATTTACCTCCAAATACGCAGTTATCCACTGATATTGACAGAGGTTTCCCAGTACCTATCACTGCTTCTATTGACAACTACACGACGGATACTAACGGTGATGGAATCAAGGATGCTGGGAACGATAATATCTTTGATTCATCCAACATCACTATCGATCGCGTGTACACTGGCTTCCTGAAACTGCGAAAAGTGTCACGAGTCTTACAAGGAACTGGGCCTGTAGTTCAGGGGAATGATGGCACATTGAGTGCCGATGCGAAGAAGCCCGCACCAGGAAACATTATTGAGTACCAAATTCAGTACAGCAATATTTCTGAGCCTCAATCTGGAACTGGGAATGTGATTTTGAATGCTGACAAAGTTGTGATTATTGAAGATGGTACCCTCAGTACAGCCCTGAATGATGGTAAGAACAACTGGGCGCTGGACAATGATAACAACACTCAAATTGATACCAGCAATATTGTTGGTTCAGCTAAGGATTCTGGGGCTGCAACCATCCAATTCTTCAGTGGTAATCCAGCTAATAGCTCTGGCATCGACCAAACTGGAACTACGGTAAACACTGATGTGACTAAGTATGTCAATACTGTAACTGGCGTGATCGCACCGGGTATTCAAAGAACATTTACCTTCCAACGCAAGGTGAATTAATTCGTTTGACCTCATTCCTACCCTCTCTTTGCTTGCAAAGAGGGGAGTGACTATTTTTGAGTACAAGCAGGGAAAGATAAGTCAATAATCAACATTCTGGAAGTTTTTTGAGGTTATTTATATGAGGCGTGTTTCTCTTGTAGGTTTAGGAGCGATCGCACTGATTGCTACAGTTCCATTTATCAGCCAAATTCCGGGGTGGCATTCAGGGAGTGCCTATGCTCAGAATATCAAAACTCAAGGGCAAATTCAATTGCGCTTAGAAGCAGAAAAGCAAGTGGTGGCGCAGGATCAGCAGGGTAAGCAAAGCCAAAAATGGGAACCTTTGAAAGGTCAAGCGGTGGTACGACCAGGAGATGTGTTGCGATATACCTTGAGTGGCGAAAATAAGAGCGATCGCGTAGTGAAGAATTTGACTCTGAATCAACCTATTCCCAAGGGAATGGTATACGTACTGAAATCTGCAAATGTGGCTAATAATGGAAAAATTACTTACAGCATTGATGGTGGGCGCAGCTTTGGAGAAAATCCCACTGTTAAAGTTATTCTTCCTGACGGCAAAGTGGAAACTAAACCAGCACCGGCCATTGCTTACACCCACATCCGTTTACAGGTTTCGTCAGTTCCAGCAAAAACGACAGTTAAGGCGACTTATCAAACCCAAGTGCGTTGATTGAAATTGGGGTCTTCCTTGGTTTTTCTACTAAGGACAACTCTCACGCGACATTTAACAAATCAAATCGGATTAATAATTTCGGATTTTTACAAATAAATAAGTGTTTTTCTTAACAAGAGACTTGGTATCCCAGAGGAGATATGTTCAGTGAGCCGTCCTCAAAACCAAAAGCAAATTACTTCTAGCAGTAGATGGTGGCGAGGGTTAACAGCTACTCTTCTTATAGGAAGTTTTTTGCATACTACTATACCTATACCAGCGATCGCGCAACAGACTAACAATCTGGTTGCGTCTTTGCCATTAATAAATCAAGCTACTTATACTTATACAGATTCCGGCAGTAATCATCAATATCAAGGAAGTTCTAGTCAGATCAATGTTAGTCCTAGCCCATTAGTTGACCCATTAGGGCGGATTTTAGGTTGTGCTGGCACAATTTTACCTGACTATACAGGTTTTTCAGTTGGGGTATACGAACCTAACTCTAGTGATCCAACGGGGACAGAATTGGGCAATTTGGTTTCTTTGACTCGAACAGAGTTACCAGATATTTCTAATAACAATGTACCTGGTGGTAAATCTCCAAATACCGAGAATAGTAACCCTTACTTCGTTACGAATAACCCTGCGGGTGTCTACAATTTTTTACTCGATCCGAATAAGGGTCAAACTGATCCAGGTAGAACCTACATTTTTGTAGTTAATCCACCACCAAATTCTATCTACAGACAGCGGCGGGTCAAGATTGAAATCCTTGGTAGTAGTGGTACACAAGGTAATGGTGTCGTCCGATATGTCGCTACTTCTTTGGATGGTCAACCAATTAGCCTCACAGGTGAAACCAGGGTAGAGCAAACAGTTGTTTTAGTTCCCAATGCAGAAACAGTGGGACTGGATTTATTAGCCTTTGAATTTACCACAAATTTGTGTCAAGCCAATCAGTTACAGATTATCAAAACAGGCGATCGCGCTGCTGCTGAACCTGGAGATACCGTAATCTACCGCGTGTCGGTGAAAAATCTCGCTGATGCTGGTTTGAATAATATATTTGTCACCGACAACCTACCTTTAGGATTCAATTTCTTGCCGAAATCTGTGCGGGGAGAGTTGGACGGTCAACCAGTCACTATCACCTCAGAACGCAATGGTAACACAGTGACATTCCGCACAGACGTAACGATTCCCACAGAGAAAGTTCTGAATATTGCCTACGCTGCTCAACTCACAGCCGATTCACTGCGTGGGAATGGTCGTAATAGTGCGATCGTTAATGCCCAACGATCTGATAACAGTTTTAGCACCAAGGATGGCCCCGCAACCCACCAGTTAAAAATTCGTCCAGGAATCGTTTCTGATTGTGGCACGATTATCGGTCGGGTGTTTGTTGATAAAAACTTTGATGGTGAACAACAGCATGGTGAGCCAGGAGTACCAAATGCAGTGATTTTTCTGGAGGACGGGAACCGCATCACTACAGATCCGAATGGTTTGTTCTCCTTAGCTAATGCTTTACCTGGATACCACACAGGTGTTCTAGACCTCAGTAGTGTACCCGGTTACGCCCTAGCTCGTAACGAAAAATTCCGCGAACGCAATAGCCAATCTCGCTTGGTGCATTTAGAGCCGGGTGGCTTGGTACGTATGAACTTCGCTGTCACCCCCACATTTCAGGAGTCAGTGAAGAAATGAAACTCAGACTGCACTGTACAACTACATTTAACCTGAGATTGATGGGGGCGATGCCAGTAGTAGCTCTCAGCCTTGTTTTGTATCCTGCGATCGCTAAAGCTGAAATCACTAGCGAAAACCTACTGTTCCCCGATTCTCCTTCGCAGGTAGATAAGGGTGTAGAAGATCCTGACTTTCCAAGTTCTAAAAGGGGAGAGACTTTGAATTCTCCCCATATTTTGGGAAGTTCTGACAAGCAACTTTCACCCCTCGAACTTCCCTCAACTTCTTCAGCACCCGTTACTCATACTTCAATTCCAGATATCCAGCCAAGTGAAACGGAAATACAACCATTTCAACCAGCAACTTCTGTTGATTTGCCTAGAGGCTTACGCAAAATAGCAGGAGTAGAGGACACGGAGAAAACGGAAGGGGTGAATGAAAATCTTCCCGTTTCCCCCACTATCCCTATCTCTACAGCAATCAAAATTTTGACTCCGACGGCTGACAGTGTTGTAGATGTACAAGCTAGCACGGTCATTGTACAGTTTCCCGCTGGTAGTCAAGTAGAATTGCGGGTAAATGGGGCGTTGGTAGACCCTTCTTTAGTGGGACGGACGGAAACTGATGCCACTACTAACTTGGTAACGCAGACATGGTATGGTGTCTCGTTAAAAGAAGGTGCAAACACGATCTCTGCACAAGTTGTCGGCGGAACAGAACCCCCTGTAACAGTGCAAGTCGCAGTCCGGGGAGCGCCACAAAAACTAACTGTAGAAACAGTTGAGTCCCGTATCCCAGCCGATGGGCGTTCTACGGCGACAATCCGGGGTCAATTCATCGATGCAAGTGGTAATCGCTCTAACCGTGATGCTGTTGTCACTTTGATCCCTACTGCTGGCGAGTGGGTTGGGAAAGACTTCAAACCCGATGAACCGGGATTTCAAGTGGAGGCGAAAGCTGGGCAATTTACAGTGATGTTGCGATCGCAGCTCAAAGCGCAAACTGTGACAATTCGTGCGATCGCTAATGATTTAGAAGCCTTTACTCAACTGCAATTTGAAACGTCACTACGTCCGAGTTTGGTGACAGGGGTCATAGATTTACGTTTGGGTGCTAGAGGTACAAATTATTACGGCAGTTTCCGTGATTTCCTCCCTCCAGATAAAGACAACAGAACGCAATTAGATTTCAATTCCGCGATATTTGCCACTGGTGCGATCGGGGAATGGTTATTTACAGGTGCATACAACAGTTCTCGTAGCCTGAATGAAGATTGTAACTGCGATAATCGCCTGTTTAGAACTTACCAATTCAGTGAGCAAAACTATCCTGTCTACGGCGATAGCTCAAAAGTTGATGTAGTTGCTCCTTCCATTGACAGTGTATTTCTGCGTTTTGAACGTTCAGCTCGTATCCCCGGCTCTGATCCAGATTATGGCATGTGGGGTGACTACAACACAGAAGAATTTGCGCGGCGATCGCAGCAATTTACTTCTATCACTCGTCAACTCCACGGTTTTAAAGCTAACTACAACTTAGGAAACCTACAAATTACAGGTTTCTATGGGAATAACTTAGAAGGGTTTCAAAGAGATACTATTGCTCCCGATGGTACTAGTGGTTATTACTTCCTCTCTCGCCGCCTACTACAACCAGGTAGCGAAAATGTTTTTATTGAGCTAGAAGAACTCAATCGTCCTGGGACTGTATTAGAACGCAAACAGCTTAACCGAGGCCCAGACTATGAAATCGACTACGATCGCGGTACATTAATATTCCGCGAACCGATTCTTCGCACCGATATTGATCAAACTGGACAAGTGTTGGTACGTCGGATTATTGTTAGCTATCAATATGACGACCAAAACTCTGATGGCAATATTTATGCTGGTCGTTTGCAATATAACCTTTCCCGCAAACTTAACCAGGAAAGTTGGATAGGAGCAACTTATGTTCAAGAAAATCACGGAGTACGTGACTTTCAACTCTACGGTGCAGATGCGCTGATTGCTTTGGGTGACAAAGGGAAGTTAATCGCAGAATATGCCCATTCCACTAATGATTCTGATGTTGTGGGAAAAGTTAGTGGTGACGCTTACCGCTTGGAAGCTGAGGGAGAAATTGCCAATGGGATTCAAGGACGTGCCTATTATCGCTTTGCTGATACGGGTTTTGCCAATAATGCCACTATCAGCTTTGTACCGGGGCAAACTCGTTATGGAGCGCAGGTTACAGCTAAACTAACTTCAAGTACTAACGTTAGGGTGCAATACGACCACGAAGACAATTTTGGGATTGCTCCCCAACCCTTAGACACTTTTGAAGAACTGTTTGCACCCCGTTATGAGTCTATACCTGGGAGCAAAGTTGATAATTCACTAACGACGATTTCTGCTGGGATTCAACAACGCTTAGGTAAAGCTATTCTGGATGTGGATTGGATTCATCGTAATCGGGAAGACCGCATCCCCGACAGCGCTCTGAATAGTAATTCTAATCAATTGCGATCGCGCTTCACAGTTCCCATTGCGAAAAACCTAACTTTCCAAGCCCAAAATGAACTCAGCTTATCTTCCCAAAAAGATACTGTTTACCCAGACCGGACTATTTTAGGGTTGAATTGGGCAGCACTTCCTGGTGTCAGTGTTAGTTTAGCTCAACAGTTTTATACTGGCGGCCAATTTTCGGGTAATTCCATCACCAGCTTAAGTGTCAATGGTGAACACAAACTTGGTACTGATACCATCTTGACTGGTCGTTACTCAATTTTGGGTGGTGCAAATGAACTGACTACTCAAGGTGCAATTGGTCTAAATAACCGTTGGACTATTGCTTCGGGATTGCGGTTGAATTTAGCTTACGAACACGTCTTTGGCAACTTCTTCGGACGAACTGCGGCGGGTCAACAATATGCCCAACCCTACGCCTTTGGTCAAGCAGCATCAGCGATCGGATTTGAGGGTGGCGATAGTTACAGCGTTGGGTTGGAATACAGTGATAATCCCCAGTTTCAAGCCAGCGCTCGTTACGAACATCGCTCCTCTTCGGGTGGTAGTAATACAGTAATTACCGCAGGGGCTACAGGTAAAATTTCTCCGGCTCTGACGGCTCTAGTACGTTATCAACAAGCAAACTCTTCCAATCAAAAGCTTTCAGGATTGGGAGATACCGCTAATTTGAAGCTGGGTTTAGCCTACCGCGACCCCAATAGCGATAAATTTAATGCTTTGTTGCGTTATGAATATCGCCAAAATCCGACAATTATTCCTGAAACTATTTTGTTAGGTAGTGGTACGGGTTCTCAAGACCATACTTTTGCTTTAGAAGCTATTTATGCCCCTAACTGGCAATGGGAATTCTACGGTAAATATGCTTTGCGTAACAGTACTTCTTATTTAGCCAACGATTTAGTTGGTACAAGTATGGTGAATCTGGGACAATTGCGAGCTACCTATCGTTTGGGATATAGCTGGGATTTAGTTGGTGAGGCTCGTTGGATTGGTCAATCTAACTACAGTGAGACGGGCTTTGTGGTAGAAACAGGCTACTACCTCACTCCTAATCTGCGCCTTTCTGCTGGATATGTTTTTGGTAAAGTTGATGACCGAGATTTTTCTGGAACACGTTCCGCAGGTGGGGCATATTTAGGTTTCACGGTCAAGCTTGACGAATTGTTTGATGGCTTTGGACAGCAAAAACCTGTAGCACGTCAGCAACAGGAATCTCAAGTACAACCAGTAGTCAATCAAGCAGAGGAGCTAGGCGAACTAAAATTATGAATTTATTTATACGAAAGTATTCCTGTAATTTCACTAAAAAAATCAATCTCAAAGTCAATACTGATGGTAGATTGTACGTCACATTGGGCAACCTAACAGATGGAGAGAGCAATGGGATTTTGTTAGATAAACCCAAATCGGGAGCGATCGCCACAGTAAGTATTGATAAAAACGATACATTTTCTCCGACTGTGGACAACCCAGTAAAAACAACTATGCAAAAGCCATTAAAAAATAGCCGTCAAAAACTATGGCTAAGTAGCCTGGGCTTTTTTTTGTGTATTTTAGGAAATAGTATCCAACCTAGCTTGGCTGAAGGTAGCAAAGAGTTAGTTTCTGATGGCGGATACAGACCTTACGTGGAATGGTCAGATTTAGCGCTAGCAGGTATTATTCGGAAGACCACACTCAAGGTTTATGTGGAAGTGGGAGAAACAGTTAATCTTGGCTCTAGTGTGCATACTAGTTTCTCGAACCCACAAGATATTGTTTACCGTAGTCCCTTTGGTACTCAGAATGGCTCTTGTAATGTTCTAGATACTGGTTTTGGTTTTATTAATACTGTTGCCAAAGAAACGGCCGGCCCTTTACCTAATCCTGGTGGTTATACGCCTTGTAGTTTCGTCGCTGCAGAAACTGGTATTTACGAAGTTGAATTTCGCTCTCCAAATACAAGTGGTATAAATAATCCGCCACCAAGAGCCACAACGGCGGCATTTCCTACAGATGCTACTCAACGTTCAGGGGTAGCTGCCTGGGATATTACAGTTCGAGATAGTAACGACGCTACCAAAAGAGGGCGAGTATTTACTAACTATATCGCTATGAATATGGGAGGAAATGCTGGGCAAAATGGCGCTCCTGCTGGTTTAGCACTCAACTCTAAGCTTTATATTCAAACCAAAGATGGGTATCGTTACGAAACTGATATGAATGGAGTCGATCCTTTTGGCTTCATCTTTTTTGCTAATAGCCGGGGATATATCGACAGTAACGGTTCTACACTTTATCACTCTATCAATTCCCCAGCAGACCTAAATAGCATACTCAACTTTTATGGCAATGTAAAAGTTCAAAGTCCCAATGTCACTGATACATCAACAGATATTACCCACTTAGTTTTCTTCAATCGACCTGATGCTGCAACCCTCAATGCTTTGAGTATTCCTATTGCAGCGACGATTCCGACAGTACCGACTTCGTTTAAATTCACTGGGGGTAATGGAGGTAGTGGGAACCAAACTTCTGTGGGTGTGGGAGGTAATTTTAGTTTCAGCGCTGGCTCAACAGGCAGTTATCAAATCATTATTGACACCAATACTGATGGCATTTATAACCCTAGTATCGATCGAGTAATACAAAATGTGCTATCTGTTGGCTCAAATGTGGTGCTTTGGGATGGGAAGGATGCAAATGGGGTAAATCTCCAACCTCGACCAGGAAATGCACCATACGATGCCATCATCACAACACGGTCGGGTGAATATCACTTTCCCATGTTGGATGCTGAAAATAATCCGCTAGGGTTTAAAATTACAATGGAAAATCCTCCTGCTGCTTTTCCTAACCTTGTAGATGAAAATGGAGAGCAGATAGGAGCGACAACCATTTATTATAACGACAGCAACTATACTACCGCTAATGGTACGCCGATTAACTTAAATGGTACGGGAGCTACTAACCCGCGTAATGCCGCTAGAGGGATTAATAGTGCGTTAGGAGAACATGAATTTAGTAGTAATTATGGTGACTTTAAAGGAATAGATACTTGGACATATTTCCCAAGTGAAGCAATCACTACTCCTTTAGTAATTACTACTAACACTCAAGCAAATGTTAGAGGAACTAAATCTGTTCTCTTCCTCGCAGACAATGATAGTAGTGGAACAGTGACTGTAGGCGATCGCATTGAATATACAATCACTTACTCCAACCTAAATCCAGGTAATAGCAACGCAATTAACTTTATCATTAATGACTCATTACCCTCACAATTAACCTTTGTGAGTGCAGCGATTACTGCTGCAACTCCAGGGAATAATATCACACTTAATCCCAGTTACAACGGTGCTGGTGTTGTTGCCGTGACAAATTCTGGCATTCTACGTGTAGGTGATACTATCACCATTAAAATTACTGCCACAATTAACAATGCCAATGGCGGTAATCCAATTAGTAACCAAGCAAATGCTACTTTCAACACACCTGATAATCCTACGGGAACTAGTGGTACAGTGTTCACAGACGCAGACTCTGCTGGCGCTACCAATAACCCACCGACTCTCGGTAATTCGTTCTTGCAAATTACTGATGATGGTGTAAACACTGGTAATAATCCTGCCAGTACGGCAGATGATGACCCTACTTTATTTACAGTATTAAATATTATTAGTTCTAATCCTAAGTTACTGTTAACTAAACGCATTACCCGCATCAATAACCAAGATTTAACTGATATTGTAGATGGTCGCAGTGACGTTGCTACTGATGCCAGTAACTATGTGCCAGAACCTTATGCTAGTGATGATAGCGATCCTAAATGGCCTGTTGGCTACTTGCGAGGATTGATTAATGCTGGCATTGTCAAACCAGGAGATGAATTAGAATACACCATCTATTTTCTTTCCAATGGTCTTAGTAATGCAACTAATGTAAAATTTTGTGACTTAGTTCCGACGAATGTTAATTTTATTCCTAGTGCTTTTAGCGGTATGAGTCCTAATGATGGTGGTTTATCAGTAGCAGATCAAGGTATTGCCTTAGCTGTTGGTTCTGCTACACCTACCGTTTATTTAAGTAATGTAGCAGATAGCGATCGCGGGCGTTTCTATCCAGCTAATGACGCAGCCACACCATCCCAATGTGGTATTAACACTAATGGTGCTGTAACTGTAGATATTACACGTAGTCCAATTTTACCCAATCTACCCGCAGCCACTGGTTCTGGTACACCAGCAAATTCCTATGGCTTTGTTCGCTTTCGCGCTACGGTGAAATAGACGTTAGTTTATCAGTTTAACATCGCCGTATTCAGTTAATAGTTTTTGAATACACTGACGAGAAAATGGTAGTTTACCCAAAAAACACATATTAATAGAATAGAAAAAACTAAAAATATGTTTAATCAACCTTACTTAATCATTTGGAGTGGGAGAAATAAGTCTGAAATCTTCACAGATTTCGGGCGTGCTTTTAATATTAAGTAAGTGGGCGTAAATAATTAAAGGTTTGTAGTGGGGACTTTAGTCCTCTCTTAAGGGCTAAAGCCCTTGCTACGAGCTAATTCAATTGAATTTTACATTACTTAATATAGTTTGATTTATTCTTGCCCACTTACTTACTTACTACCCCAGAACTTGATTGGCTAGCTCATGAACTCAGCGATTGGCTAGGCTTACCAATTACTAGAGAGTAAATCATAAACTAAATTCTGCTGCGCTATCTTCATCCACATCTGCATCCTTACCCATAGCAGTAGGTTTAAACTTAGAACCATGAATTAATTCACCAAACGCAATTCCTGGATTTTGGTGAAGAATATTCAGCACACTCATAAAATCCCGCACAATTTCCCCTGGTGTAAGTAATGCTTCTGCACCCAAGCGATTAATAATTTCTTGCACAAACTCCTTCAACTCACGATTTGTCAAAGTCTGTTCATACCCAAAATTGAGTGCATGAATCTCAGCTAAACGTTGCAAAAGCGTCAATATTTCTGCTTCACTCAACGGGTTCAATCGAATCACCGGCCCTAAATGTTCCTGAACATTAGCCTGTGCAGCAAAACGGCTTTCTTTTGTGCGTCTTTGCCAAGCTTGGTCTGCAAAAAGTCCCCGTTTCGGGTCTTCTAAAAATTTAGTTGTTCCACCAACGACAATGCCCAGATGTTCAGCTTTGCACTGCATGGTGTCGTTAAACATTGCGAGGAGTCGATTATAATTCTTTTCCCGTGTAACGGTGGTAGATATTTGATATATGTGTACAGCTTCATCAACTAAAATTAACAGCCCTTTATAGCCAATTTCAGCTACAAATTTCGCAAACAGTTTTATATAGTCATACCAACTATCATCATCAATAATTACCCGCACTCCTAAAGCTGCTTTCGCCTCAACTTTAGTAGTAAATTCTCCACGTAACCAGCGCATCGCCGCATTTTTTAAATTATCATCATCCATTCGGTAGCCACGCCAATAAGCAATAATCACGCTACCAAAATCAAAACCGTGAACTAAGTCTTCAATATACTGAACTACTTCCCTAATTTTCGATTCAACTTGGTCATCAAAACCATCGTCATTGGGACGCATTTCAGTTTCTTTAACCACTTCTTGTTGAATTTTATTAATCCATCCTTCTAAAATCGAGACTAAAGCACCACCATCGGGACGAGTTTTTGTAGCTAGATGGCTCATTAATTCTCGGTAGGTAGCTACACCTTCATTGTTACTTCCAGCTAATCGGCGTTCAGGGGATAAATCAGCATCAGCTACTACAAAACCTTGCTCCATCGCTCGGTTGCGAATTAGTTGTAATAAAAAACTTTTCCCGGAACCGTAGTTACCAATTATGAAGCGAAATGCTGCGACACCTTCTGCAATATCATCCAGATTTTGTAATAGGCTTTTTAGTTCTTTTTCTCGACCTACTGCTATATATTCAACTCCAACTCTTGGCACTACGCCCGCACCAAGAGAATTGATTAAAGCAGTGGAGATTTTTTTCGAGATTTTGAGCTTTGCCATGTCTTAAATTTCACTTTATTCTAAACGCAGAAGCACGCAGTAGATAGATAAGATACATCTTCACCTTATACTAATCTGACGACGGCAATAATAATTTAATTTGACGAACTATGTCTAGCCATGAGACTTTCATGCATTGCAATCATTTTTTTAACATGGGTAATATTCTCAGGATAAACTTCTAGACTTTCCGAATCTGTGTTAATTATTAATTCACCAATAGTATCATTTGCCCGTTCATTTATAGAATCGATTAAGAGATTTGGCATAGTGATGTTTGCTTCGGCAATTTTTTTAATAGCAGCATTAGGATTATCTTGATCGACTATAGCTTTTAATACTTGTAGTTCGTATCCTGGGAGATTTTCTAAAAAATTAGTCCATTCTTTAGGTATATTCTCTGATGTATCAACATCCGAATTGTCTATGACTACTGTAGTTTCCATTATTTCAGAAAAAGGAAACAATTCAGTATCTTCTTCTTGGGAATTATCAGACAAAGGCTCTGGATTGAATGTTTCTACTTGTTGTAGTAATTCCCATACTTGATTTTGCAATGAGTCTCGTTCTTCTTGCAATAATGAAACTTGCCCTTGCATCTGCTGTAATTCGGCTTTTTGTTCTGCTAGTTGGCTTTGTGAAGAATTCAGTGTAGCTTGGATATTTTCTATTTCAGTTTTTGTCGCTATCAATAATTGATTTTTTTGAGTTGTCTCAACTTCTAGCTCTTGAATTTTAATTCGTAGTTCGTATAGTTTTTCTTCTAATTGGGGTTTTAGTCTGCCTAAAAGAGTTAAATTGCTTTCAACTTCTTGTTTCTCCTGTTGGAGTTGGGAAATTTGACTTTGTAACTGGGCGATTTCAGCACGAGATACATTAGAATTTGACTCTAGACGGCGCTTCTCTGCTGTGAGTACAGAAAAAGCATTGTTCAATTCTGTTTGATTATTATGCAAGTTATTAATTTCAGTTTGCAAGCTACTAATTTCGGTTTCTAACTGTTTTTTTTGCCCTGCAAATGTTCTTAATTCTCGCTGTAGACTATCCCTTTGGTTACGGCTTTCTGCTACTTGATTTTGCAGTTGTTGTGATTCAGCATACAATAAATTATGATGTTCTTGGATTTGATTAACTTCCCTAACAACACGAGCCTTTAATCCCTCCATATCTTTAATTCGTTTGCGGAGAGAACCTAAAACAAACATTTCATAATTTCTGCGTCGTTTGTCTATGAATAATGCTGTGGTATAGATAGTAGCGGCAGTAATTACACCTGTGAGAAAAGCTTTATTAAAATCCCAGCTTGGGACAAGGCTAAGACCAAAACTCACACTAAAGGCAACTATCACTAGTATAAATCGATTGCTGATCATTACTGATTGCATATTGCTGCTTTGTAACGTATTTAAATTATCAGAATAGGTAACTCTTATACTAATTCGTAATTCGTAATGACGCTCGCGGACTCGCTAGCGCTACGCTAACGTAATTCGTAATTAAAAAATGCATCCAGATTAAAGACTTAATAAAAGTGATTTTTAATCTGTTTTTCTGTTTTGTGAAATAGGAAATACTTTTAAAGTCTGGTAACATAGTCGTTCTGGAATCTGTTGTCTTAGTTACTATTACATAACATTGTTGTGTAAATTTTAAAAAAGTGCAATTATCAATAAATTAATTTTAATACTAAGTGTTAGATGTATTGTTATTTGGATTAAAAAGTGTTAAATCTGCTTTTAAAAAATCAACAAACTGCCGTGCTGTCCGCCCAGAACGACCATTATGGCGAGTTGCCCATTGTAATGCTTGAAATTCCAAATCTTCTTGGGTAATATCAATTTCAGCTTGTGCGGCTAGATGTTGTACAATTTTTAAATAAGTTTTCTGATTGGCTGGTTCAAAGGTCAAGGTTAAACCAAAGCGATCGCTAAACGAAAGCTTCTCCTGCATCGTATCCCAAGCATGGATTTCCTCGTTATCCTTCGGTGCAGGTCTATCCACAAAAAACTCCCGAATCAAGTGACGGCGATTGGAAGTAGCGTATACAACTACATTTTGAGGCCGCGCGGTTAAATTACCTTCTAAAACTACCTTGAGGGCTTTAAAAGCGTCATCATCTTCTTCAAATGAAAGGTCATCGACAAAGATAATAAATTTTTGTGACACACCCCGTAAATGTTCCACAATTTCTGGTAATTCTTTTAAATCAGATTTTGCTACTTCCAACAAGCGAAGACTGCGATTGTTATATTCATTCAACAAAGATTTCACCAAAGAAGATTTGCCAGAACCGCGACTACCATAAAGTAATACGTGCAGTGCCATCTCTCCTGATAATAAAAACTCTGTATTTTTCAGCAAAGCATCTTTTTGAGACTCGTAACCGACAAGCGCACTCAGTTTAACCGGGTCAGAATAACGAATACCAATAAACTGGCCAGCTTGCCAGCGTAAAGCGCGATATTCTGCAAATAAACCAGAGCCACATTGCCGATAATAAGCTGCTAACTCTTCTACAGCATCAGCCCAATTATCTAACTCTTGTAGATATTTAGCGAACTTTGTCTCTACTCCTACAAATTCTTGCTCTTTATACCACACTACTGGTGAAATCGGCATCTGAGTAACGCCTTGTACCCACTCACTCAAAGAAGCGCTACTACATTCGTAGAGACTTTGCAATATTTGTAAATCATGCTGAACTGCTGCTACTAAAGCTGGGGGTAAATCTTCAAATTCTCGCACTCCAGCCAGCCTTGTAAAAGGATTCTCACAGAAGAGAAGTTGAGTAATTAAATAATCTTCCCAGTTTTGATTTCTAGCGGCTAAAGCGTGAAAGTAAGTTCCGTAAGCTTGGAGACAACCTCGTGCATCGACGTTAGTGTAACGTATAGATTGCAATAGTTCCAGAAATGCCACCCCCACTTCGCCTTGTAGAACAGATTGGTACAGTAAAAGTGAGGCTGCTTGGCGCTGGAGATATTGAACCTTTGTATATGAGGAAGTACTTGCCATTGGCATCG
>JBGTMK010000944.1:0-1578 GCA_041743605.1 Nostoc sp. | reverse complement strand
TCTGGATTTCTTAAGAATCCCCATCCGCCTATGCGGTGGGGAGTATCAACTGTTCTACAAAATTAGACTCAACTAAAATATTTCAGCTTGAAATAAGCAGTATCTAATCTGACTTTTACAAGGTGTTTCAAATGTTCGATTCCTAATAAAGATGAATTCAGAAAATCAACAAAACTGGCAATCACAGCAACTAGCCACAGAAGATATACCATACATTATTAGTAATTTTACTGAAAGTGTTGCTAGGGTGAATAAATTTGTTCTAGCAGAGTTTGAGCGGGAAATTATCCAAAAGCAATTGTACTACCATACAAAAGATCATCTGATGGCTGTACAGCAACGCGCTCAATTAATTTTTGAAGTCATTTGTCCTTATTTGTCAGCAGATGTAGAGACAATTAACAGGATGGAATTGTTACTCGATGTTTGTGCGATCGCTCATGACTTAGTACAAATCTTTATACCCCACCAACCGCACACATCCAGACGACGAGAAGCAGGTGTCAGTGAAAATGCAACTATAGAAGTTCTATTGAACTATATACAAGTTTTAAATCAACAAATATCAACATCTTATCCAAAAAGTACGGCTCTTTTCACAGATACAGATTTGGTAATCATTCAAGAAGCGATCGCGGCTACCATTTGTGATTACGATGCAACAGAGCAAGCCATTTATCAACCCTCACTTTATAACCAACCTATTTCACCAGTAGCTTGCATCATTGCTTTAGCCGATATTGGCTCTTTAGGAATCGAAGGAATAGCATCTTATAACCGGGAGGGTAGCCTACTCTTTTTAGAAGAAAATCCAGATATTATTCCTATGATTAAAAATCAGAACATGGGAACTTTAGCTACAAATAATCCAGAACTATACGAAAATATTAGACAACGTTTACTCAGACGTGCAAAATTTCAGGTTAACTTTGCTAAATCTCGCCTAAATCGGCTCTCCCGTGAGTTGGCTTCTTTACCAGCAGATGCAATCCCCACGTTAACCCAAGCAGTTTTTCAATATCTAAATCTAGGAACCATACAAGAAATTGAAGTAACTACCCCCACAAATGAACAAACATCTTTAGAAATGTTAATCAATTTTTTTGAATTTGAGCGATTCATCAAGAATTGAATTGGGGACTGGGAATTGCGAAGATTATTGACTCTTATTCAAAAATTCAGAATTCTGACTCCTGTTAGCGCAGCGCGGCGTAGCCCATTCTGAATTCTTCTCTAGAACTACCTTTAAGGACATTGCCATGTTAATGCTGCTTTTCTACGTTCGTAATGATTTGTACGCCATCGAAAGTTCCCGTGTCGTTGAGGTGATACCCAGAGTAGCGTTGAGAAAAGTGCATCATGTTCCAGACTATGTAGCTGGCTTATTTAATTACCGGGGTAAAATTGTACCAGTAATAGACTTGTGTCATTTGATTAGTGGTACATCTAGCCGCTTATGTCTAAGTACCCGCATTATTATGGTAAGCTACCCTAGTCAGAATTCTAGACAACAATATTTAGGATTAATAGCAGAAAAAATTACAGAAACATTAAATAAATCAGAAACAGATTTTATAG
>JBGTMK010000943.1:0-8405 GCA_041743605.1 Nostoc sp. | reverse complement strand
TCTTGATGAATCTTCTCAACAATGCCATTAAGTTTACAGAAAACGGAGAAGTAGTACTCTCTGTGGGACTGGGTACTGGGGACTGGGGAACTCGGAGTCCTCTCTGGGGATTAGGGGCAATGGGGATCGGCGATCGGGGATTCAGGATAAGAAGTAATGGGGATTTGGATCAAGAAACTTCTTCCCAATCCCCAGTCCCCAATCCCCAGTCCCCAATCACTATTGAAAAAGAGCAATTTATCTACGAAATTCAATTTGCCATCAAAGATACGGGTATTGGCATCGCACCAGAGAAGATAGAGCGATTATTTCAGCCTTTCACTCAGGCTGATGTCTCTATGACTCGACGATATGGCGGCACAGGGCTGGGATTGGTCATTAGCAAGCGACTCAGTAAAATGATGGGCGGCACCCTTTGGGTAGAAAGTCAGGGGTTTGTTGGTGGCAATCCTAGCCCTAGGTGGAACAATGGAAAATTATCATCGAGTCAGGGAGAAGGAATACAGCCCGAATCTGGTGGACTCTCTAACGCTGCGCTCCTGCCTCCTTCAACTCCTAACTCTTCCCAAGGTTCAACATTCTACTTCACTATTACTACCAAAGTGGCTGCTCAGTCAGAACAAGCTGAATCAAGCACTTCGCCAGTGCAGCTTGCATCCAAGCGACTGTTGATTGTGGATGACAATCTTACCAATCGTCAAATTCTCTGCTTGCAAGCAGAGTCTTGGAAGATGGAGGCTTATGCTGTCAAATCCGGTAAAGAAGCTTTAGCTGAACTTGCTGGGGGAAAGCAGTTTGATATTGCCATTTTAGATATGCAGATGCCGGAAATGGATGGTATAGTTTTAGCTCGTCAAATCCGTCAGCAATCTGGTTGCCAAAATCTGCCTTTGGTGATTATGACTTCTTTAGCTAGAGTGGACACTTCCTCTGATTTTAATGATGTCCAGTTGTTTGCTGCCTCTTTAAGTAAACCCATTAAACAGTCTCAACTCTACGATGTTATGACTCGTGTTTTGGCAAATCAACCGATTCAAGATAGTATTTCTCATTTTCCCTTGGTTGATCGGCATTTGGGTCATCGACTGCCACTGCGAATTCTTCTGGCAGAGGATACGGTTGTCAATCAGAAAGTTGCTCTACTGATGCTACAGAAAATCGGTTATGAGGCAGATGTTGTTACCAATGGGCTAGAAGTGCTTAAAGCTTTGCAAAAACAGCCATTCGACGTAGTGTTGATGGATGTCCAGATGCCTGAAATGGATGGGTTAGAAGCAACTCGGAGAATTTGTCAAGAATGGGAAGTAGGTTTTCGTCCCTATATCATTGCAATAACTGCCAATGCAATGCGGGGCGATCGCGAAGTTTGTCTTGCTGCTGGTATGGATGACTACCTTAGCAAACCTATTCAGCTTCACGAGTTAGCTGAGGCACTCAGCAAATGCCCATCCCAAAGAAGTCATGAATTCACTTCTATGGTCAAACAAGGTAAGGTGATATACCCAAAATTGCAACCTTCGGAAAATATTCTCCAGTCAGATCAAAAGCAGATATTAAAAAGCGGCAAAATTGATGCCAAAATTCTCCAATCATTGCGGGATATGGTTAAAGGAGATCGTGTGGTATTTGCTCAACTAATTGAGTGTTATCTTACAGAGACACTGAAATTAGTAGAAGATATTAGTACAGCTATTATAAATCAGGATACCCAGACTATATGGAAGATATCCCACAAAATCAAGTCCGGCAGTGGTTCTGTTGGAGCGATCGCCTTGGCGCAGCTTTGCCAGGTGTTAGAAGCACAGGGACGCAGCAATAAATTAGAAAACAGCCGAGAATTATTACCAAAACTATACCAGGAATATGAACAAGTTAAAACTGCCTTACAAAAAGAACTTGCGAAGGAAGTACAATGAAAGCCACTGCTCAAGAAAGCGAATCTTTAGTTCTAATTGTTGATGATGAACCTTTTATCCGCCTAATATTGCGGCATTTCTTAGAGCGGGAAGGATATCAAATAGCAGAAGCTCAAAATGGTATAGAGGCAATAAAAGTTTTTAAGGAACTGCACCCTGATATAGTACTCCTTGATGCCATAATGCCGGATATGGATGGGTTCGAGTGTTGCACTCAATTGGAGCTTATTGATCGTAGCAAGCACACTCCGGTTTTAATGATTACAGGACTTGAAGATCAAGAGTCAGTTGACCGTGCATTTGCAGTGGGGGCAATGGATTATGTTACCAAACCGATTCATTGGCCGGTTTTGCGACAACGGGTAAAACGCTTGATTCAGCAATCTCAATTACAGCAAAAATTGGAAGCCGTTAATGTGGAATTGCAGCGATTAGTTACTATCGATGGATTAACTCAAGTAGCTAATCGCCGACGATTTGAAGAGTATTTTAACCAAGAGTGGCATCGCCTAAAACGTGATCAACGGCCGCTCTCCCTGATTCTTTGCGATGTTGATTTCTTTAAATTATATAACGATACCTATGGTCATCGAGTAGGCGATCGCTGTCTTCAAAAAATTGCTCAAGCCATTAAAAATATTATTAAACGTCCTGGAGACTTAGTTGCTCGTTATGGAGGAGAAGAATTTGCGGTGATTTTACCTAACACAGACATCGAGGGGGCGACTCATGTTGCCAACAAAATTTGTCATACTGTCCGAACACTGGCAATTCCTCATCAAAATTCCCAAGTTAGTCCTTATGTAACCCTGAGTGCTGGGTTTACGACAGAAATTCCTCAGCCAGATTCTGATTTGGAAGAAATGATTGCCGCAGCAGATCGGGCATTGTATCAAGCAAAGGCCGCAGGACGCGATCGCTTTGTGCAAGATATTCCCCTACCCCAAAGTAAAAATTCCCGCTAGTGCTTCAAACTTCACCGAACAAGGCAAAAGTAAAAAGTTAAACATTTTCACCTATTTTCTACATATTGATTTGTATTATCGTTTACTTATTCAATCTATTGAAAATGCAAACTCACCTTTAAACCGTTCATCCAAGACGGATCAATTAAATGATCATGTTGCAGCCGATAGGTTTTGCAGTTTGCTCTTAGCGAAGGTGATTTGCATGCGTTGCTATACTAATATAGGTTTACCGTTTTGGTAAACAAATTTGTTATTCTTCTAGAGAATCTAGCATATCAATTAATCAGCAAACGCCTAAAAATCTACCCCTCGTTTAAGTTCTACACCTTGATTTGCATAGTGTTTGTGACAATAAACCTCTGAGTGGACACTAGCCAAATCGAAGTATGCGGGTGGATTTTGGCAGCGACCGGTGATAATGATTTCGGTATCGCGGGGTTTGCGGAGTAAAGCTTGGACAATGGGTTCAACGGGGAGTAATTCTAAGTCAACGGTGGGATTTAATTCATCGAGAATAATAGTTTTATACAATCCAGAGGCGATCGCAACTTTGGCGATTTCCCAACCCCGTTCGGCTTCTACATAGTCTAATTCTTGCCGAGAATTTCGCCAGACGATCGAATCTCCACCGCAGCGCTGATGATCCACTACTTCTGGATATGACTGCTGTAAGGCGGCGATCGCAGCGTCTTCTGTATAGCCACTACCACCTTTAAGCCACTGCATAATTAACACACGGGTAGACCCAGGATGATTAATTCCCCTACCAATAGCCTGTAAGGCTTTGCCCAAAGCACTAGTAGACTTGCCTTTACCAGCACCAGTATAAATTTCAATCCCTTCAAGTAAGAGGGCTTTAGCTGTTGGGTGGTGATGAGGTTTCATTTCTGAGTGCAAATCTGCAATATCCAGCAACTTTTGCGGTGCAGCGCGTCCAGTGGCGATGATTTCCAACTCTTGGGGTTTGGATTTTAATGTCTTTACCACTTCATCCACTGGTAGCAAACCTAAATCTAGAACGGGGTTAATTTCATCCAAGACGACAACTGAATATAAACCGCTGGCGATCGCACCTTTGGCGACATCCCAACCCCGCATCGCTTCATCTCGGTCAAATGTGGTAATTTCTTCTGGGCCAAAAAATTCGGCTCTTCCTGTGCGAACTTGGTCGATTAAATGGGGAAAACCGCGTTGCAAAGCTGCGATCGCTCCATCTTCGTCATAATCACGTTCCGGCCCCTTTAAAAACCGCAGTAGTAAAACGCGGTTAGAATTGCTAGGCGTATTTATCCCCAAGCCAATGGAGCGCAAAACCACCCCTAAAGCTGCTTGTGACTTACCTTTACCCACGCCATCGTAGACATGAATTTGACCAATAAGCCGTTCCTGACGCACTTGCGCCGTGCGAATACCAATACCGTTCCTTGTCATCTCTCGAAAAGCTATAACTATGGCAGTCTTTAATCTTACCTAACGTCTTGCTAACTCTGTGGCTTTCATCCCCGGTTTAAAGCACGGAATACAAAGCTTACAGCTATTTTCAGGTAATATAGACCACGCGGTAGGGAACATTGCTCATAGGTGTCAACTTAACGTAAAAGCCATGTCTCCCAAGGAACTAAAGTTCCTTGCTAATAGCGAAAGTCATCTAAAGATGACTAAATAATCCGAAAAATCCTTAGTCTACTTTAGTAGACTTTAGCTATTAGCAAGGAACTTTAGTTCTAGGCGGGCGAGTCAGCTAACAGTTAAGCTACTTTTAGCTTAAGTTGACACCAATGAGCATTGCTGTACCCCTACGACAGATGTGGTTCAAATACATACAAACTGCTGTAAGTAACTGTTGTTACGGGTTTTCAACCACTTCCTTATAATTTTCCCCATCACCCTCACTATCCCAGTTATACTCACTACAGTTAACCCTTACCCTTGACCAGTTATGCCTGAAAGTTGGATGCTTCCCAGGATTTTTCCTATTGGTGCAATTCTGTTTGACTTTTTATTTGTACTGATTGCCATTCCCATCGAAGCTTATGTTTTGCATTCTCGACTAAAGTTTGACAAAAAATCAAGTACTTTTTATGCTATTTCAATTAATCTTTTTTCTAGTGTAATTGGTTGGTTCATATTTTTTGTATCAGAACCAATGTTGCCGATACAAGTTAAATCAGAATTAATTAACTATATGTTTTTTAATAATTTTAAATCACCAAATACACCAGCTTTAATCATTTTCACTGCCTGTATAATTTTCTTCGCTACTTTTTTAACAAAATTTTTCATCTTAAGGGCTTTGCTAATATCATTACACGAATCATTTGCTAAAAAAGAAGAGGAGCCTAAAACATCTCAGCGGCAAAGATGGCGTCGTTTTAACAGTATTAAATTACAAAATACTAATTTAGTTACAACTATATTAATAGCAAATTCTCTGAGTTATACTGCGATAACTATTGTTTTATTTTTTCGTTCAAAATAGCAAGAAGCTACTTGTTGAATGCAGAGTCAGATGAGTGATGGATTAGGTTGAGGAAGAAACATGAATACGCTACTGAAAGATGTATTTGGGGTTTTTAAATTTGCAGAAGGGCTTTATGCGGGAATTAGAAAGGTAGTAGTTCCCCCAAAAGCATATTCTTGGCAAACATTTATTTATATGAGTGTTTTTTCTTGGGTGCTTTCATATTTTGCTACAGGTTATATTAAAGATATAATTGCCTTTTTCGGTTGGTTGTTTTTAATTGCCGGCACAGCTTGGTATACAACTGAAGATCCCTTGAGAGTTCCCGGTACATTTATGCCAGTTGGAGCAGTAATCACTGGATTTTTAGTGAGTGTATTTGCATTTGGAAGTCAAGAAGACATAATAACACCCAGAATCATCGTTTTTTGGCCGACAATTTCAGCACTAATTACAGCAATACCAGAGTTTGTTGAAGGAAATGATACGGACGCCAAAGCTCGCATTCCTAAGCCGGAGGATCGTCAAAGAATCATAGTTTTAGTTGCTAGTAGTATGCTGCTAAGTTGCTGGATTCAGTTTTATTTTGTAATGAATAATTGGTTACAGCAATATCCCAGTTTGCAAGCAGACACTTTTCAACGTAGTGCCTTTGTTGTCGGAATAGAAGAACCAGAAAAAATTCCCAAAAATGGCCTTGTAATTCTAGAAGAACTTCAACCAATAGTAATAGAACAAATAGCTGAAACACCTTGGTCGGAAGTAGAGAAATGGTTGCTAGAAGCGAGACAGCGGGTAGGAGCTCTGGGTAGAGGAGTAATTCAAAAGAACCTGTCCGAATATGAAGAGAAGGAATTATGGCGTGTTGAACCGCGTGTATCTAATACTAAGTCTGGATATATATTAGATTTACTAAGTATTTGGATAGGGCCGAGTTCCAACCCAAAGGGATATTATTTGAAGAACTCTTGTCGGATTGAACCAGTTGCAGTAGACAATAATTCAGGGAATAAGATTACAGTAGCAGAAATTGAATGCGATCCCGCCAGTAAACTTATTCCTGGAACACCGCCTCCGCAGCAGTGAAGAGTAGGGAGACAAGGAGAATAAATGACAAATGACAAATAACAGAATTTTTGTATTGGCAAAGAATGTATTTCAGGAAGTGGTTCGCGATCGCATCCTATATATTATAGGTTTTTATGCGCTAATACTCGCCTCTGCCTTCCGCGTCCTTCCTGAATTTGCAGCTACGACTGAAGACAAAATGTTTTTAGACTTTGGTATGGCGGCGATGAATGCCATCGGGTTAATTATTACGATATTTATTGGTACGGGACTGGTTAATAAAGAAATTGAAAAACGGACTATTTTGGTGTTAATTGCTAAACCTGTCAGTCGCAGCGAAATTATCATCGGCAAATACTTGGGTTTATCCGCAGTACTAGCTGTACTTGTTGCCACGATGACAGTAATTTATCTGGTATTTCTGCAATTTGGTAATATTCCTCATCCTACGGCGAGTATTCTAATTGCTGCAATTTTCTTATTTTTGCAGTTATCATTAATCACCGCTGTAGCGATTAACTTCAGTGTTTTTACTGGTTCTCTGCTAGCAACTGTTTTAACCTTTGCGGTATATTTAATCGGAAATATTACTCAAGATTTAGTACAACTTGGTCGTCTTAGCCGTAATCCTGGTATGGAACGTCTAACTCAAGGTTTATTTCTCATCTTGCCAGATTTATCTCGATTAGATTTGAAAAATGATGCCGTTTATGGTTTGCAAGCACTACCTGACACAACTGCACTGATTACAAATGCTGGCTATGGCTTACTTTATAGTGCCATGTTATTAGCGATCGCTATTTTTATCTTTTCACAACGCGAATTTTAGGCATTGGGCATTGGGGCATTAGAGCAAACAGAAAGTTCTTCCCTTTTAACAAATGACCAATGACCAATGACAAATGACAAATAACTAATTAATAAATAACTATCTGAGGTTGCTCAATTGTACCATCAGGCATGATAGTATCCTGGAACTTCGCATAAGTCAGATTTGTCTTCCAAAGGTTTGCCTTACTCAAGTTTGCATTGGTTAAATTTGCCCATGTCAAATCTGCACCAGTTAAGTTGGCCTCAGTCAAATTAGTTTCTAGTAATTTTGCTCCACATAGCTTTGCTCCTGCAAGATTTGCAAAACTTAAGTTAGCTTCAATCAGTGATGCTTCAATTAATTTGGCTTCACTTAGGTCTGCTTCTCTCAAATCCACATCACACAGAGAAGCACCCCAAAGATTACTACCTGTGAATTTCACCCGCCATAAAAAAGTTCCGCACAAATTCGCTTGTGTTAAATCAGCATTAGTCAAATTGGCTTCACATAAAGATGCTTCATACAAATTAGCTTCACGTAAGCTAGCTTGCATCAAATTTGCGCCACTTAAATTAGCACGAGTGAGAACACAGCCAGACAAATTTGCACCACGCAAATCCGCTCCGATGAAATTAATACCACTTAAATCAATTCCTTTCAGGTCGATTCCACTCAAGTCACATCTACTGAAATCTCGGCGCTGAAAATATTTATTTGTGATTTGGCTTAATATAAATTCCTGCTGTTGAGCATAATTTTTCATGGTATTCACCTCTGGGTGTAATTTATCTCAAAGGTTGAGTGTGGTAGTTACCGTATATTGAGAGTACACCCGAAATGGAGATCCGCTCAGTAAATAATCAAAAATAAATTGACAAAAAAGCGCCAATCAATTGAAAATGCGCTTTTTCGGTGGTTTTTAAAACAAAAAATGCTGACATAAGTCAGGAAATATTCATACAACAAGAGTCACAAGTCAACTATTTGACTCCCTTGGTTTGAGTGCTGCTAATGTCAATAGAATCATCTGCTTTTTTTAGTTCAGAAGGCAGAAGTACGTTCGCGCAGCGTGTCGTAGACAAGGCAGAAGGCTTTTATGGAACCCACGTTTAAAAACGTGGGATTGAAATAAGGACGCTTTGTATCTTGCGCTACGCGTCTCGATACAATTCTTTTTATAT
>JBGTMK010000942.1:0-5216 GCA_041743605.1 Nostoc sp. | reverse complement strand
TTTGTATAAGTGATACCATACTCACTATGGTTTCATGCCCTGCGGGTGGCTGCGCCATCTCTCGCTGCGCTCGTGACATGAAACCGCCGTTCGCCCGAAGGGGTTTTTGAGTACTACAAAAGCACTGCATTTGTAGCATATTTTTTTATGTCGCCACTAACAATTCTCAGAATTGAGAAACTAAAAACATTCGGCAACGTTGCCGGAAGTGATGACCATGTTACCAGGAATAGAGAAACACCCAACGCAGATCCAACTAAAGAGAATGTCCGGTTAATTGGGGGAGAAGACGAACGCGCACTCGAAGAGATAGTTAAAGAAAAAATCTCCACGCTCAAGCATCGCCCTCGGCATGATGCAGTCTTATGCACCGAAATGTTTCTCTCGGCATCGCCTGAATATTTCCGTCCCGTTGATCCATCTCTTTCTGGGCAGTGGTCTGATTCACTGATGCAGCAGTGGGCGATCGCATCTCGTGACTGGCTAGATCAAAACTATGGATCAAAATGTGTCAGGGCAGAGCTTCACCTAGATGAAAGTACCCCACACATCCACGCTTACATCGTGCCACTGAATGAAAAAACTGGGAGAGTCAGTCATGACGCGATGTTTGGCGGTAGAGGTGGACAGGGAAGGATTAAGTTATCCAAACTCCAAGATAGTTATGCTGCTGCACTCGCTCCTTTGGGCATTGAACGAGGGGTCAAGGGCAGCAAAGCAACTCACACCAAAGTAAAAGAGTATTACCAAGCGGTTAACAGTGAACCATTCACTGCCGTCTGGTCGAATAAAAAACTTGAACCCGAACCTTTTGAATCAGCTACAAATTACGTTGCCCGGATTCAGAATGATCACCAATTCCATGTCCTCAACCACCAACTGGCTGACCGCGCTTTCATGCAAGAGCGACTAGAACGGGCAGAGCAACGGGCAAGAGCCAGCGAGAAGGAACGACAACGGCTAGAAGAAATTGTGCGATCGCTGGAATTGAAAACCCAACAACTGCGCGACTTGGACTTAGACGATGTTGCCTGGGAGTTAGGGCTAAATTACGAGCGTGAGAGGTGGCGGGGTCACGGACACATCATTAATATAGATGGCTCCAAATTCTATGACTTCGCCCCCGATCAACAAAAGGGATCAGGCGGTGCAATTGATTTGGTGATGCACGTTAACCAGTGCAATCTACGGCAGGCGGTCGTCTGGTTGCATGAGCGATTTGGTGAAGCTGGAGCAGAACGAGCAGCGATCGCAAAAACTCGTCAAGTGGCTGCTGAGATTATCCAGTTAGAACCGCGAACCCCGTTTAAGCCACCCGTTGAGGAAAAAAGCAAGTGGTCTTCTGTCTCCAACTACCTGACCCAGAAACGGGGGATACCTGAAAATTTTGTGGAACTTCTACATAAAAGGGGGTTAGTTTACGCTGATGATCAGCAAAACGCTGTGTTCGTCATGCGGAATCTTGGCTTATATCCCCAGGCAATAGGAGCGTTCCTGCGGGGGACACGGGGCGAGAACAACACTTTCAAGGGTTACGAGAAAGGAACAGTTAGGCGTGATAGCTGGTTTCACTTCCGCTTAGGCGGACAGCCAACTGAACCTGTAGAGAAAGTGGTGCTTTTGAAATCGCCCATCGATGCCGTGTCTTTTGCCATGCTGGAATATCAGCGCTTAGGCGACGTGCCACCCAATAGAACTTTGTACATGGCGGTAGATAATCCCAAAAGCTTACCAGTAGAGCAATTGCAGAATATTCCTAATTTACAAGTGGCTTTTGATCCAGATGATGAGGGTAATGCAGCTGCACGAGTTGTTAAGGAACTACTGCCACAGTCCAAGCGGCTCAAGTGCAAAGCTGACGATTGGAATCAGCAGCTTATTGATTATGGGCGGCAGTTAAGAGAACAGCAGCAACAGCAACGCCAGCAGGAGCAGGATGATGAATTGAGTCTTTAATAGTCAGCGCTCTAGTAGTGAACTGTACTGTTAGTTTTGTAGTATAAAGGTAGTTTACTAGTAGTTGTTTTTGATTCAAGTGATTTGAAATTCACTCAAGTCATCACTTTTTTTCAAAAAAACTTTCCGCCAAAGATGGCGTACTGTGCGTCAAAATTCAATATTATTATTCTGTGAAAGCATAATGTCACTGTGATATTTAAAAATGCGGAATTTAGGTGATTGGACTTTGGTATGCCATAGCCCTGCCATTGGTGTGCGATAATGGAAGCCAGTTTTAACCCTAATTCTCAATAGTGATAATTAGTTGAGAATTGAGGTTTTGAAATTCCATTCATTTACCATTGGTGTGCCATAAATCAGCAATAATGGGAGCCAATTTTTGATAATACATAGATTTGCCATAATTCTGCCATTAGGGTAAGTTTTTAGTTCGCATACGAAGTTTTTTTTGACGAACTCTCTAGCGTTTACCAATTTGTGCCAGTCAAGAAGAATGACGATAAAACCAGTCAATAAAAAAACGAAATTGATAATGAGCTAGGGATAAGCTATGTCTACCCCAAAATCGGACATACTAGAATGAGTTATTATCATCAACTTCAAGTACAGTCCTGTTTATTGTGGATGCTATTTCAATGAAAGCAGCAAGCTTTAAATGACTTCTGCTCACAAGTGCTTCTTGATACAAGTTTTGTGGCGAAGGCGTTTAAGGGGTAAACCTAGCGAGCCTGTTACCAGGGGCAAGTAAGGTAATTCCGAAAATTTTCCTTATCATTATTTATTTTATTTGGCAACAAACATTGCAGTTTTGTAACAGAAGTGTTAGATTTAATTTACAAAACATTACAAAAGCCAAAAGAAAAACTGATAAAAAGCGGTATTAGTGACGGAAGAATTCGGTAGGCTGAACAACTACGCCATCGAATCTTTGAAAGCACATGATTGATGAGCCTCGGTTTAGCTTTACTCAGTTGCCCGTGCGATCGCTAATTTTGAACTAATCCGCGACATTTATGTTTACGGTGATACGAATGAGCAAACCGCCGAAGCAGCATTGAATCTGCGTAAAGCGGGTTATAAAAATGTTGCTCAACTGTTGGATGGTTTAGCAGCCTGGAAAGCAATCGGCTATCCAACAGAAGGGTTCTCTGCTGCTCTCACTTAAGTTTCAAAAGTAAACTCGCTATTGAAAAGGGAATTTTGCAATGTTTAGCTTTAACCAATTTCTTAATTTACTGCGTCGCACGCTCCTCACAGGATTGCTGGCTGGCTTAATCTGGCTGCCAGGGCTTTCCTTCAACTCAGCGATCGCCATGCCCAATTCGCTGGCTTCGACCGCAACTCCTGCCAAGGGTGATGAGCGTTTAAGCGCTCTCATTAGTTGCTTACCCAAGCAACTCAGCCAGCCAAGCTTCAAGCGTGCCTGGGACGAAATGGGCAACGATCAGCTTGAGCGAGCTTTTGACCTCAAGACTAACGCCAAACTGAGTCAAGCAGAAATTGAGTTGAATAACTGTATGAAGCGCCAAGGCTTCACACCTCAGAGAGAGCTACAGAACTCATAGTTGGGGACGCATCTAGCTGTAATAGGGGTGAAAGTAGCGAGTCTGACACGAGCCGCCACGCAACGCCTGTAAGTCTTTCTAGGAAAGGCTTACAAAAATAAAATTGCTCTTTTTCCCAAAAAACGGAGAAAAAGCTTGTTTTGGCTGTATCAATTGAAGTCTAGGCTATTTGGTACTGCATTTACTAACGTAGCCATGCGGGTTTCAAGCTGCAAAAATCAGTGAGGTTTAAATGGTACGGCTTTAAGTGTGTATCCAATTGCTCAAAATCTCATTTTTAGGCTAAAAGGGGTAAACCTAGCGAGCCTGTTACCAGGGGCAAGTAGTACAAAATCTGAGCTTGTAGTATGATAGAACATGGCTAAAACCCTTATTCTTTCGTTCCACCTTGTGGTGACTTTGGGCAGATAAGCGCGAACTCTGTCTAGACAATTCAATAGATACTAATAATTGAAAAGGATATACAGCAATACTTTCAGGCTATCTTGCCCCTCATGACACGCTCGCTAGATTTACCCCAGATTGCCGATAGCGTTCGCGCAGCGTCTCGTAGAGAAGCGTTAGCGAGTCCGCGTACTCTGTAAGAGTTGCAAGCTACGCGCAGCGTCTCGTAGAGAGCGTCTTTGAGATTTATTCCGCCCACTTTCCTGCTGGGCTTGTACCAAAAACAATCTGCAATCTGCAATCTCCAATCTGCAATCTCCAATCTTCTCGGTCAAAACAATTCACCCATACTTGATTGATGGTCTCAGTGAGGCATCAGGAGGATTTGAGTATTTATTAGGGGTAGTGTTTTAATGCAGAAATTTTATCCAATCACTTCTGAAGATTTCTAATTGACAGACTTTACCTTTAAAACCTCGATACTCGATTCTGGCGCTACAAAAATATGTATCCATTAGTTGAACGCTCTTAATGATTCCGACTTGCCACTTGCGAACACTGTCGTTGAAAAACTCAACTTTATCCCCAACTTTCAATTCCGGGCGAGATAATTCGCTTTCTCGTGTATTTATCAATTCACCATCTTGTCGAGGAGAAAACCCAGCTACAGGATGGCTGTCCAGGCTGTCCAAGGAGTTTTCGGCAAGATTTACTTCTTGGACAGGCTCAAACCCAGTCACAGTAGGGCTGTCCAGGTTGGACACAAAGTCTAGGGGGACTGAAGGGTTATCAGTTAAATTGACAAATTGATTAACTCCACAATCAGAATTTAACTCATCTTTTTTTTGCAATGCTAATTCTTGGGGGGGGACAATTGGACAGGGTGGACAGCCAAGCTGTGTAAGGGTTTCAGCCTGTCCAGGGTCAAATTGAGGGGTATTTAGTGGGTGGACAGGGTGGACAGCCAAGCTGTGTAAGGGTTCTGGCGTTTTGGTAGGGTGAAAAAACTCATCAAACTCTTCTATTCCCCCTTCAAGGCATTTATCTTTAAAGCAATACCAAAATTCCGCCCTGGAAAGTGAAGAATCCGGTGGCCCCTCCGGTACTTTCATCTCAAATACCCCAGCCAGTGGTTCAATGAATGCAAAGTGGGACTGAATTCTTTCACGCTTTCCGTTGACCGTGGGTGTCCAGCTACGTTCCTTGAAGTTTTGGGGCAAGACTGTTTTTAAATGGCTAATAAATTTGGACATCCCCAAAGGTGCATAACCATGTTCCCGGCAGTAAAGTACATACCAACTGTGTAAA
>JBGTMK010000941.1:0-22205 GCA_041743605.1 Nostoc sp. | reverse complement strand
AAGGAAGGAAAAGTAGAAGTGCGATTAGAGCAAGCTGATGGTTATGCTCAAATTATCGTTAGCGACACAGGTAAGGGAATTAGCGCCGACTTTTTGCCATTCGTGTTTGATTACTTCCGTCAAGCAGATAGCACCTCTACGAGAAATTTTGGTGGATTAGGACTGGGATTGGCAATTGTGCGTAATATTATCGAAATGCATGGCGGCATGGTCAAAGCAGAGAGTCACGGTGAGGGTAAAGGGGCAATATTTACTGTTAGCTTACCGCTTCTGCCAGATGAAAACCCAAGGCTAACGGATGAACAAAACTACCCGACATTATTGGCTCATAACTCCTTACCCCTCACTGGTATCCGGGTTTTAGTTGTCGATGATGATGCCGATTCACGAGATTTTGTTGCTTTTGTATTAGAGCAAGATGGGGCTTTAGTTATCGCGGCATCTTCCGCTTATGAAGCACTACAAATGCTAGCAGAGGTAAAACCGGATGTGTTGGTCAGCGATATTAGCATGCCTGATATGGATGGTTATATGTTGATACATCAAGTAAGAACTTTGACACCAGAACAAGGTGGGCAAATTCCAGCAATTGCCTTGACTGCCTTTGCGAGAAATGATGACCAGCAAGAAGCATTAAAAGCTGGGTTTCAGATGCATTTACCCAAGCCTCTTAACCCAGAAGAATTAATTGCAGCCATTGCTAAAATTCTTAAAACAACAGAAGCTTCTAGTTCAGCCGTGGGCAACTAGTACTGCCATCTATGTATGAAGATACACTTGTATTAAGTTAGGTTAATAACTTATAATTTCTGCTAGTAGTCTGTCAAATTCATTTTGACGGTTAGAGAGACGGGATAAATCGCCGTCTCTACAGGCAATTTATCCATCAATTATTTATTGACAGACTACTAAAACCCCACCAAAGCTACGCTTTTGCTCCCTCACCGCTTGCGAGTCAGAGGGTTGAGTGTTTTGATGATGCCAGCCAAACTCGATATTAGATGTAAACCGAGCAGATAAGGTAATAAAAATGCTGAAAAACAAGAATCTACTAGTAGCAGCTATTATCTGCTTGTGTTTGAGTCATGGGAATATTGCCTTTGGTAAAGATATTGGCGTTGTTTTATCAAAAATTCCAGACTCCAATCAAGCAGCACTTCCTCAGAACAAAAATGCAGTTGCTAACTTTGAGCGAGGAGCCAATCTTCAAACGCAAGGAGACTTAAAAGGAGCAGAGGCAGCTTTTCGGAAAGCAATTGAATTAGAGCCACAATTTGTCCAAGCTTATATTGCTTTGGGAAATACTCTCGACGATCAAGGCAAACTCCAAGAAGCGATCGCACAATATAATAAAGCCATTAGCATTAATCCTAAGTATCCTCAAGCCCACTTTCACTTAGGAAATGCTCTGTACGATCAAGGCAAATTCCAAGAAGCGATCGCTCAATACAATCAAGCCATAAGTTTCGATCCCAAGTATGCAGATGCTCACTATTACTTAGGGAACGCCTTGTATGCTCAAGGAAAACCAACAGAAGCAGTCGCTGAATATACAGCAGCCATTGCCTTCAATCCGAAAAATTCAGCAGCTTATAACGCCTTGGGAAATGCTCTGTACGCTCAAGGCCAACTAGAAGAAGCGATCGCACATTACAAAAAAGCCATAAGTTTTGACCCCAAGTATACAGACGCTCACTATAATTTAGCAAGTGCTTTTTACGCTCAAGGAAAACCAACAGAAGCAGTCGCCGAATATACCCAAGCGATTCACCTTGATCCGAAACATGCACAAGCTTACACAGGTTTGGCAAATGCGATGGACGATCAAGGCAAACCACAAGAAGCGATCGCACATTACAAAAAAGCCATTAGCCTCGTACCCAACTATGCCTACGCTTACTACAATTTGGGCATCACTCTAGGAAGGGAACAACAGCTAGAAGAAGCGATCGTCAATTTCAAAAAAGCTAGAGAGTTATTCCAAGCTGAAGAAAATAAGGAGATGGTTGAGGAAATTGATCAGCTAATCCAAAAATTAACGCAATAAAGGGACTGGGGATTGGGGACTAGGAAAGAAGCAGGGGGAGCAGGGGGAGCAGGGGGAGCAAGAGAAGAATGACAAATGACAAATGACAGAGGTAAAGTCTACCTTGTAGGCGCTGGGCCTGGAGATGCGGCATACCTAACAGTAAAAGCTTATAATCTCTTAGCTAAAGCTCAGGTGTTAGTCTACGATGCTTTAGTAGATGCTCAATTATTGCAGTGCGTACCAGATGATTGTCTGAAGTTGGATGTCGGCAAACGCGGTGGCAAACCCAGTACAACCCAAGCAGAGATTAACAAGTTACTGGTAAAACATTGTCTGCAAGGAAAACAAGTTGTACGGCTCAAATCAGGCGATCCGTTGATTTTTGGGCGTTGCGCTTCCGAAATTGAAGCGTTGAAAGCATCAGGTTGTGATTTTGAACTAGTACCAGGAATTTCCTCAGCCCTTGCAGCACCTTTGTTAGCAGGAATTCCCCTGACAGATCCAGTTTTAAGCCGTTGTTTTGCAGTATTAACAGCTCACGAACCAGAGGCTTTAGACTGGGAGGCACTGTCACGCTTAGAGACACTGGTAATTTTGATGGGAGGGCAACATCTACCAGAGATTGTACATAAACTGGTGCGACACGGGCGATCGCACTTAACACCCATTGCCATCATCCGTTGGGCAGGAACTCCCGCTCAACGAATTTGGACAGCGCAACTAGGTAATATTCTGGAACAAACGACTGAATTATCCCTTTCTCCAGCGGTAATTGTGATTGGCGAAGTTGTTGGGCTACGCAAGTACTTACAACCTGAGAAAATAGATTATCAGGATTCGACTACAGCCAAAACTTTTAGCCCCCCTGCTATGTCAAGCAACTTCTCTCTATCTTCCCTTCCTCTGACTGGTAAAACAATCTTGGTGACACGTTCAGTTGGCCAGTCGAGTCAATTTAGCGATCGCCTCATAGCATTAGGTGCAACAGTCATTGAAATGCCTACCTTAGAAATCGGCCCACCTTCGAGTTGGGAAGCTTTGGATAATGCGATCGCTCATTTATCTGACTTCGACTGGTTAATTCTCACTTCTACCAACGGCATAGATTACTTTTTTGAAAGGCTAACCGCCCAAGGTAAAGATACCCGTGCCTTAGCTGGCGTCAAAATTGCCGTTGTTGGCGAGAAAACAGCCCAAAGTCTCAAACAACGCTATCTCCAAGCAGATTTTATTCCCCCCAACTTTGTTGCCGATTCTTTAGTAGAAAATTTCCCCGATCAACTGAATAATAAAAAAGTTTTATTTCCTAGAGTTGAAAGCGGCGGAAGAGAAATTTTGGTTAAGGAATTAACTCTTAAGGGAGCAAAGGTAATTGAAGTTGCCGCATATCAATCTTGTTGTCCTAGTAGCATCCCACCTGCGGCAAAATTAGCTCTCCAAAACCGCAAAGTCGATATGATTACCTTTGCCAGTTCTAAAACTGTACAATTTTTTTGTCAACTTACTGACCAGATATTATCTAGCAACTCTGATGCTAGCCAATTCTTAGAAGGAGTTTATATTGCCTCCATAGGCCCCCAAACCTCCAAAACTTGTCATGCTTTATTCGGACGTGTGGATGTAGAAGCCCAAGAATATACTTTAGATGGTTTAACCCAAGCACTAATAACATGGGCAACCAATTCTTAGATGAAGGAGATGAGGGAGAAAAATACTGGAATTCCCCTACAAAAAGGGTTTCAGAGCAAATAAATTTATTTATGGGGTTTCCTCCCTGCCCCTTTTCCTCTTCATTGACCAATAACAAATGACAAATGACAAATGACCAATGACCAATGACCAATGACCAATGACAAAACGTATAATCGGCTTAACCGGCGGTATTGCTACAGGCAAAACCACTGTCACCAATTATTTAGCTAGTACTTATGAACTGCCGATTTTAGATGCAGATATTTATGCTAGAGAGGCAGTATCTTTAGGTTCGCCGATTCTGAGTGCGATCGCTCAACGTTATGGCGAACAAATTTTACTCCCAGATGGCAGCCTTAACCGCCAAAAGCTAGCCGAAATTATCTTTAATCGTCAAGATGAACGCAACTGGATAGACAATTTGATTCATCCTTATGTGCGCGATCGCTTCATCAAAGCAATTTCCCAGTCCTCCTCAAAAACACTGGTGCTAGTAGTGCCTTTATTATTTGAAGCTGGAATGACTAATTTGGTTACAGAAATCTGGGTAGTGCATTGTTCTAAAGAGCAACAACTACAAAGATTGATACAACGAAACCATTTAAATAGAGAACAGGCACAAGCTAGGATCAATAGCCAATTATCTATCGAAGAAAAAGTGGCTCATGCAGATGTCGTTTTAGATAACTCCTACACTCTAGAAGTATTACTAAAGCAGGTAGAAGTAGCCCTAAAAGCCAAGATTAGCAACTAAAGTCTGTTTTAAAAAAGACAAATTTACCACATTGTTAAGACATAAAATATTTATTTATAAATATTATCTAGTTAAGCCAAATATACTCATACTTGAACAAATATTATCCAATAATTCGGTGATCTTACAGTTGAACTTGCAGTTAATGGTACTGTAAAGTTAAGTTAACAATTAAAAAATAGCTGCTTCTTATAGATTCCTATTTGATTTTTGAAAAAACTTAGTACACTTTTATTCCTTCTTATCGGTTCCCTGCTCTCTGTTCCCTAATATCTACGAATGATTCATAAATCAAGTCCCATTACTATATGAGATACTTCAATTTGAAGCGAATAAAGTCATTAATAATATTAGTAATATTAAATTAGTTTATTTCAAAAATAATACAGTTTAGGATGTAAGTTATACACTAATAGATCAGAGTTAAGTCTTAAAAAAAACTGAACTTTGAATTATTATTTCTATTTTTAAATTGTTATTCAATGCCTTCTCTAGAATCAGAACAGGTATGAACTTAAGTTTTAGTTTTTTCAATAAATTATCTCTGGTTAGTTCTCCAGCAAAGAAATTAAAACAAAAGAATAAAATCCATGATTACAGTCAAAAAGTTTTGGGAAGCGACTACATATTTGAGCGACTCAATGAAGGAATGATTGGATACATGACTGGAGTAGGGAAAAATATCCAACCCTGCGATCGCATTATTTTACGAGAAGGTTGTGAATCTTATCAGTATCAAGTTGAAGAAGTTGATTATTACTCAGATCCATCTGATATGTGGATAGCTTTACTCAAGCAAATACCGATTGACTAAATAAAGTCAACAAGTTGCTTGAATTTTAGATGTGAAGATTCTCCTTCTCTTACTAAAGAATAAGAGAAGATATGTATCTATATTAAATTGATTAAAAAATGAGCTATTAAAGTATTTCTTTCATAGGATAACAAGTAAAGATGCAAAATATTTGGATTTTCTTGATCAAGATGCATCACTGAACCATCAACTGCTAAGTGGTGATGATCTATCCAACGCTCTTGTGAATCTAGTAAAAAACTGAAGTAGGGACTGACATCTGGATGATTTTTGGTTAATTCTTCATAGCTTTGATAAAAAGGAGGTATGCCAATTCCCATCGGCATATATAAGCCTTTCGGATAATCTTCTACAGGTAATTGAGGAAGTGTTTTCAGATTAATCCCACTGAAAAATAATTTATTTTGTTCACCAGTCTTAGTATCTGTGAATAGTAACTCAATTTCTTGTAAATTTTGTTCCACGCCAATCGGTTTAATGTTCCTTAAAATAGCTTTGTCAAATTTGCCTATTCTCCAGTATTGATTTCCCCAAGGCTTATTTTGATCATAAAATCCTGGTGGCCGAAAACTTGCAAATTTAATTTCTTTTTTAGCATCGTAAAAATCTCTCCATTTTGTGACATTGGTAGCTAGCGTAGTTCTAACTTTCCTACTTTGCTCTCCCGATACAATTATCCTTTCATCAAGAGGGAACTGAGTGACAACTTCTTTTTCATTAATTACATTTCTCAAAAGATTAGTCTTTACGATTGTGCCACTTGGATCTTGCCAATGTTCTAATTTCCACCAATGCCGCCAATAAGAAATATTATTAATTTTTTCAAAAATATTTTTGTAATGTCCCATCGGAAACGTAAACCAACTTTGATAATAAAGGGACTTATTTCCATCCTCTTTAGCGAAAAGTAAAATTTCCCAAAATCCGGCATTTAAGCAATTATTAGCTAAAGCAACCTCTACGATATTTTCCTTTTCAAAACCGTCACCTCCAACAATTTCTATATTTTTAGAATTAGCAGCAAAACTAATCTGTTGTCTGTTCCATTCCCGGTCTGTAAAAGCAATTATTTCTAAACCTTGATCTTTCTTAACCCATTCTGGTGCTTTCGGGACTAATAACTCTAAATTAATATTTTTTATAATTATTTGTGCTGTTTTGTTGTCTGTTGGCTCAAGCACAAAATCGAAATGAGTATCATCTCTCTTAATAATTGTTAATTTTCTCTGAGAATATCTTTGAAAGTTTTTTCCTAATGGTGCAGGATTGACTGGATAATCGACATTAGATAATTCTTGTAGTTTTACACTCATCTTGTCATCAAATTTATATCTGGATTTAAACCAGAAACCACCTAATCCCAGCAAACCAAGGCATAGAATAAGGCTACTAAATAAAATTTGTTTCTTCGTGACTCTGAAATTAGCTTTGCCAAATCGGGAAATGCCTGCAATTTTCCCCTTCGCGGAATTATTTTTCATTGGACAAATTACTTTTTATAATAATGCTGATTAACAGCATACCGTTCTGTGAAACCAATTCTTTATTTTTTTGGCAAAGGTTACATTTATTAAACAGTTCAGTAATTGACATACCAGTAAACTCAGCAAGTCCCTCACGAAACTCACTAGTCTTCAAAACCGTGCTTAATGATTGTGATGGATACTTTGCGATCGCTTATTAGAAGATGATGAGCAGGATTGTCTTCCTTGCTCACCCGAAATAACCGAAAATAATTGAGTGCTATCCAAAACAAGAGGAGCAAATTTATTATGTTTCGTTTGCTGACAGCGATGCTTGCGCCTGGCTACGTCTACGTACAGCGATTTCTACGGGGTATAGCCCTTGTAGTATTGCTAACATTCATTAGTAGTTTAATACTTCCTGGTTCTACTTGGGCTGCTTCTTCTAGCTTAGGAGTTGATAATGATCATCTTAGTTCTTGTCCAGCTTCAGACAACTGTGTTTTGAGTCAAAATGCAGATTCCAAGCATGCCATTGACCCGATTCTCTATCATGTAAACCGTGATGCAGCCAGAGAAACCGTACTAAAAGTTCTCAGCGTTGTTCCCCGCACAGAAATTGTAGAACAAACAGATAATTACATCCACGCTCTTTCTAAAAGCCGCATCTTCAAATTTGTCGATGACGTAGAGTTTTATTTCCCTACTGATGAACCAGTAATTCATCTGCGATCGGCATCTCGTGTGGGAGAGTCGGATCTTGGTGTTAATCGCAGACGTATGGAGCAAATTCGGCTGGCGCTGCGCGATTTAAATATTTGATTTCTGCAAGCCGCATACTTAGTCCCGGATTTCTCACCACACCTCTTATAGCCTGTGCAAGTGCCGGGGAGAAGTAATAAGTAATAAGTAATGAGTAAGAAGTAAGAAGTTTTTACTCATTACTCATTACTTCTCTTATGCTCCATCAAACGCCTTGAGAAGAGTGAGAAATGCGGGGCTACTGCCCAATCCCAATATATTATTCATTCATATTCCGGTAAGTAGCAACTGCCGAAGGCGATATTCGGTTCAAATATCGGAAGATCCAATATTTAAATATAGTATCTAAAATCACTGGAAATGTGGCAATAAATAAGAAGATAAAATCTCTATTTGCTGGTAATCCCCAATGGCGTGATACACCTTCTAAAAGGACTTCCCAGCCATGAGGAGAGTGAAATCCTACAAATATATCAGTAAACAAAATGATAATAAATGCCTTGGCACTATCACTAAGTCCATAAACAATATGATCAAAGAAATCTTTGATTACAGCAATAGAAGACTTACTGACGACCAAAAGCCAGATAAAAGCACCCACCGAGAAAATATCTGCAAAAACATTTTTGATAGAATTAGAGCTTTCACGACGAAATTCTTCAGCAAGCTCTGTTGCTTTATTTCTCATTTCAATTTCTATCTGATCAGGCAACAGAGGAGGAGCTTTCATAATCAGATTTTCAAACTTGAGTCTTTCTTCAAATCTTTGTAATTCTACAAGGGCTTCCTCTTCCATTTCAGCATTAAGAAATATCTGCATTTGCTCAGTACTTCTAAACCGCTCAAGGATTGGCCCTACTACAAAAGCTTTTGCTATTTGATGCGTCAAAAGTGGTACTATAATTAATAGTAAAATAAACCTAATAGATATTATTGTTCTTCTTTGAGCCTGACGGAAATTTTGAATTACTTCTTGTTCAGAATTAGGGTCTAATTCAACTTGTAGACGACTGATAGTACTTAAAATAGAGCGGGGTAAAATACCCAATGTATCGGCTTTACGCGTTGATTTTGGTTTTTTATCCGAGTCTTTATTTGGTATTTTGGGTGGTAACGTTGGAGTATTGACGAGCCGCGAATTGTCATCAGATATTACAGAGTTAACTGGTAAAACTGGAGGTTTAACTACTAAAGGTTCAGAAGTGATTTGTTCAGAAAATATTGTGTATTTGGATATAACTTGATCAATGAAGTTTAGCTTTTCCAAAACCAAAGACGGACTAAGATTTTCTATACCTGCTTTCTGAGCAGCTTTTTGATTCTCTTCATTTAGAAACCAACGGCTTGCTCTAAACTCCGTCAGCCGCATTCTGGCAATTTTTAATAGCTTGTTGAGGTCTGACTCAAAATAATCCATTACGCTCTTACTGTATACGGCTGAGTCGATGTCTATTTTATTACCATTAAAATGCTTATCTTCTATTTCCTTAATCTTTAATGCTGCATCGTAAGCTTCATGTAAAGAACGTTCAGGAGTTTGTAAGTACCATCGATAAGTAACAAGTAAGAAAGAATAGATTTTTTGACTAAAAACAGAGTTTTTCATTGCAGACAATCATCCAGCATTATTTGGTGATTCTTAACCTTAAGTTAACGCACGAGGTATACTAGCAAATCTACAAGGAGAAAGTTTGTGGTTTCTCATTCGGTTTGGATTGTTGGCACTAGCCGTAGTGGTAAGACGGCTCGTTTGGTAGAGCAATTTTGTAATTGGGTAAAAATTGAAACCCAGTATAGTGAATCATTTTATACTAAAAAATCAGGGCGAAAAAAAAGTAGTCATGTACCCGAATTTTTATATCTTAAACAAACAGAGCCAGGAGTTTTAGTCTTAGCTGCCAATGATGATAATCGTCGAGAGTTAGGAGACATAATTGTTACATCTACCTTGGGAAAATATCCGGTTCGTGCCAAGACGCCACTAGGTTTTTTTCAGGATGAAGTTATTTTATTTTGGCCGTTGCTAATTAACTCATTGAACCTGAAGGCACAGTTTCCGGTACGATTGCGGCCAGAAACGGAGCAAGAATTAGCAACCAAACTCTGGCGTCCCCAATTAGACGAAGAAATTTTACGGATTGCGGGAGTGAATGAGTCTCGCCTGGTGCGTCGCATCCTAGATTTATTGCAATTAGCAGCTTATAGTGGTACTCCTTGCGAAGATATTGCCCAGATTTTGGCGAGGGGCTTGGGAGAAAGTACTACAACTTTAGAGCCGGAATTTTTGGCATCTTTGCTGTTAGATTGGCGTAACTGGTGTTTAGAAAGGGGGTTACTAACTTATGGCATTATTACCGAACTCTATAGTCAGCATTTATTAAGCGATCGCAATTACCAACAGCACCTAACTAAACGCTATCAGGCGGTACTGGCAGATGATGTTGATGATTATCCTAGCGTAGCGCGTCTTCTGTTTGAGTTGCTATTAGATCAAGGCGCAGTCGGGGCTTTTAGCTACAATCCCGATGGTGCAGTGCGATTAGGATTGGGAGCAGATCCTAATTATCTAGAAGGGTTAGCAAAGCGTTGTCGGGTAGAAATCTTGACTGGGCCGCCTCCAGAGTCACTTGGTGAGCAACTCACTAAACAGATGGTGGAATTAGTCACAGAACCAATGATGTTGTTGAGTTTACCTGAAGTTGTGCATTCAATTCAAACTACCTCCCGCGCCCAATTATTGCGACAAACAGCAGAGGTAATTGCTAATGCTATCCAATCGCAGCAAGTGGAAGCAGAACAAGTAGCGATTATTGCACCAGGTTTAGATGCGATCGCTCGTTATACTCTAGTAGAAATCCTTGTTAAACAAAATATCCAAGTAGAATCTCTTAATGACCAACGTCCTCTAATTAGTTCACCAGTCATTCGCGCCTTACTCACCATGCTGGCACTAGTTTATCCCGGCTTGGGACGCCTCGTAGATCGGGATGCCGTCGCAGAAATGCTGGTTGTATTAAGTAGGAAACAACAACCACCAGAAATCCCCACACTCCTAACTCCTAACTCTTCACTCAGCACTCAAATTGACCCGGTACGTGCTGGTTTGATTGCAGATTACTGCTTTGTACCCCATCCCGATCGTCCTAACTTGTTACCAGTATCAGCCTTCGAGCGTTGGGATCGAATTGGCTATGCAGCAACCACAGCCTATAATGACATATTACAGTGGTTAGAACAGCAGCGATCGCAACAAGAACTGCGATTAATTCCCAGTCCCATTTCCCTTTTAGACAGAGCAATTCAGCGTTTTTTGTGGAATGGTAGCAATCTTCCCTACGAACAACTAGCAGCACTGCGAGAATTGTTAGAAACCGCCCAACACTACTGGGAAATTGACACCAGATTACGACAAATTGACCCAGTTGAGACAACGCCTCATACAACTATTATTGAATTCATTCAACTACTGCGACGTGGTACTATTACCGCCAACCCTTACCCCGTGCGTCCCATTGGTGGAGCCAGAAAAGCCGTCACCTTAGCAACTATATTTCAATATCGATCTAGTAGGCGATCGCACCGATGGCATTTTTGGCTAGATGCGGGTTCACCTCTATGGGCGAAAGGTGGTGCAGCGACGTTATTTGGTGCGCCGTTTTTTCTACGAGATAGGTTAGGCGAACCCTGGACAGCAGAAGATGAAAAATTAGCAGAAGAACAAAGACTGCGAAGAATTTTGACAGATTTATTGTCTCGTGTATCCGAGAGAGTTTATTTGTGTCACAGCGATTTAGCAGTGAATGGACAAGAGCAAATAGGGCCGTTGTTACCCTTAGTAAATGCCTGTGTAACGGTTATTTCTGAGGCGAATGTTAACTAATTCGTAAATATTTGTTTGTATAAAGTAGTAAGTTTCCGCTTTTTTAAATTGGGTTTTGGGCTTGAACTTTGTAACTTTCGAGATTGTGGTTTAGTTGGAACAGGAGAACGAGAAGGTACATTATCGCGCCATAGGAGCAAAGGAATACTGAGAAGTCCCAAAATAATTACTACCCCAGTCATTATCCAAACGATTAACCTATTTGGTTTATAGTCTGATCGTTCAATTTGCCAAAAAACCTTGTTGTATCGCCACGCAGCTAACGCAACAACCAAAATTCCAAAAATTACCAAAGCAAGACCCAAATTTTCCGAGTTGAATAATGGATTTACCGGAGTTTCTTGTTGAGTAATCGCAATATTAAGCTGGTGCAGAAATATACCAAATCGTGCAATAGCAAAACCAAAGCCAATCAATGAAATAGAAGTACGTAGCCAAGCCAGAAATGTACGTTCGTTCGCTTGATGCTCCCTTTGACGGTCAATTTTTGATATTTTATCCATGAGTCTCTTCCGACGCTAATTTGCACTTGAAAAGTATTCATAACATTGATGAATAGCATGGACTAGTACCGCTGCGCGTAATTCGTAATTCGTAATTCGTAATTAATTGTTTGCAAGGGTTTCAGACGTTTAAGATGGGTGGCTTATTTACGCCGTGCGGTACTAGTGCCAGCGCAAGGTCAACACAATCCAGTGAAGGCAAGGCTAGTATTATCTAAGTAACCATGAACCGTTTAATGAAAAACTGGCAAAATTAGGAATTGCAAATTATAAATTCTGCGTAGCTATACTAGTACCGCACAGCGTAAATAAGCCACCCCTGACGCTCGTGACGCTCGTTCGCGTAGCGTGTCGCAGACAAGACTCGCTTGCCGCCTCCGCTAACCGGTTCGCAGTCGCTCATGGGGGAAACCCCCTTCTCTACAAGACGCTCCGCGTTGGCGTCAGCCTCTCCCTTTGGGAGAAGACCGCGCTCTCTCACCATTTTAAATGTCTGAAATCCTTGCAAACAATTAATTACGAATTACGAATTACGAATTACGAATTACGAATTACGCCTTGCGGTACTAGTCTTATTTGACTGAAAATGAAGATGTAAATTAGTGTAAAATCCCTCAGCAGAAAGCCAATTTTTCCATAGTTTTCGGCATTCATGCTGCAAATCTGAGAATTCTTTATCTGAGATATTGCTATGAAATTCAGCTACTTTTTCTGCAATATATGGTACTTCTTTCTCATCTATCCAGACGCAATATTTTTTCCAGTCAATCACAGAATCGTAAGGCAAAACACAGTCTGTATCAATAAAAATTGGAATACGACCACAACTGAGAATTTCATAGAGTCGAATGGAATAATTTGCAGAACCGCGACAACACAAATTGTAGTCGCTCTCGACCAAATTTTTTACAAATTCCGCACGAGTCTTCTGTCGTTGAACTGGGTCTTCTGTAGTTAAATATACAGATACTGAGCCTTCTCTAATAATGAAGTTTGTATCTACTAAAGATGGGCTTTCTGCAAGTACTTTCAAAGCCTGATTACGCAAAATCTTCCCCTTGTAAGGAGAAACTCCAAGCTCTAATGATTTAGCTAACATCAACCCATGATATGTAAATGTTTTCAGTTTCATATTCCAAGAATCTCGTTGTGCTAAACCACAAAATCCAATAACAGGTTTAGCAGATTTCTGCCTGATAGAAATTTCATCTCCTAAGTATTCTTTAACAAAATCTTCTACTAAAGAAGGCATAATAATATCCTTTTGGTTCTTCTGGGAGCGATATACCGCAGTCCGAATTGTTGTTGCATTTTTGATAGGTACTTTCTCAGCACAACAATCGCCCGCAAAAAAAACAACTATTTCTTTGCCGCTATCAGCTACTTTTTCGGCAAATTGCATAGATATATCTAGTGCTTGTTTGTTAACTTTAGCTCTCCAATTTTCTCCTCTGATCGCTCTCCAGTTTGCCGGCATGATCACTAAGTCAGCTTCCTTTAACGAAGTCATGTTAAAAAGGGAATTAGCGACTTCTATATAATTGCCATGAATTCTATTCCAAGGGTATTTTTCATTAGGAATAAATTCTGTCCAAAAGGGATAAAGCATTGGAACTGATTTTACTCCATTAGGAAGATAATTCTTATCAGAATAGATATTTAATTTCATATTTTTAGGTAAGTGTAAAAAAATAGTGAGGGACTCCGATGCTCGTTCTTTGCTAACGCTAATGCTATCGTTGCGACCAGTTGAGTATTTTAAACATTTAGAGGTGATTATACAATAAACGCACTTAACTTCAATATTTCTTGAAGTTCTCTCAAAAGTTTTGGTGAAATTAGAATACACGGAAAGGGGGAGACGCAATGGAAAATGCTAGAAAGCCTATTCCATAATCCTTTTGACTTTTGACTTCCGCCTTGCGGTACTAGGGCGTTGTTTCCTGCGTTGGTGTTGGTGTGGGAGTTTCTATAGGAGTTTCTATGGGCGTTGGTGTTGGTGTGGGAGTTTCTATGGGAGTTTCTATGGGCGTTGGTGTTGGTGTTGGTGTGGGAGTTTCTGTAGGAGTTTCTGTGGGAGTTGGCGTTGGGGGAGGAGTGGGATTTTCGGCTGTAATACTGAGTTTATAATCTACTGGTTTCGATGCTGTGGAAACCACGACAAACTCGTAAAATCCGTTTTCTGGTAATTTAGTTGACAAACTACGTTGGGTAGAATCTTCTAAAAATTGAATTTTGCCAGAGGGTGAATAGACTGATAATAAAACTTGGGAATTTGCTTGTAGGTTTAAGTCTAGAGATTGGTCTTTGGCAAGTCCAGCAATGAATACTTTACCACCACCAGGTTGGAGAGTGCCACTGACTGTTTTACCAGTAGCCCCCGGATCAAAGACAATTTTCTGGAAAGCACTACGGGCGAGGATAGCACTGAGTTTATCGCTAACAAATCCGTACCAAACTTGTCCAATCGGTTGATCTTGAAAATTTTTACCACGCTGCTCAGGGAATACACGTAAGAAAGCGGCATCTCCTAAATCATACAAAGAACGACTACCAACGTTAATTTTATTGACTTCTACTTTCCAGCGATCGCGTTCAGCAGTTGTGTAAGTTCCCAACTGTCGTCGTGTATTGGAACTCAATGGTGCAAGTTTTTCCAGCAATTCTGAGGCTGTTTTATCCCATTCTGCCCGCAAACCTTCATCTTCAGGGCCATTGCTGAGAGTACGTCCTCGCAAACTGGGATTTCTATCCCAAAAAACTTGATTCACCAAATTCACGTAGAAGTTAGAACTAATACCCAACTGTTGACGGCGATCGCTTAATTTTTCTTTGCGTTCCCGTTCTGCTGGTGAATATTGCGCTAAAGGATCGGTTGGTTGTTCACTGGTTGGAATTGGACTGGCTGTAGGTGTAGGTTCGACTTCACCGATATCTCGCCTGCTATTCAATCCCCACGAAATTAATCCAACACTACCAACGACTAACGCCGCCACAAGGAAGATTTTTGTTGGTGTCCACCAGTTTGTGGACTGAGGGGATGGGGGATATGAGGGAGATGGGGAGGATGGGGGAGGTGGAGAGACGGCGACGGTGGCGGATGTGGCTTGTGGTTGTGGTGGTGTGGGGTATTGAGTTGGGGGAAAGTTAGCTGGGGGTGAGTTGATAGCTTGGAGTACTTGACGGGCTGATTGATAGCGATCGCTTGGTCTAGCAGATAGCATTTTATCTAATACCTCTGCCAAAGTTTGACTCAGGCTTACTTCCCGTCGCCACTGCCAACTCAGAGTGTAGGTATCAATTAATTCTTGAGGTTGTTTGCCTGTCAGTAAAACCAACATTGTTACTGCTAAAGCATACAAGTCACTGTGGGGAGAGACTAACCCAGTTTGCATCTGTTCTGGAGGCGCAAATCCTATCTTACCCAGTAGGGTTGGTGATGGGGAAGATGCAACTACGCCGGGTTGGTAATATTGGGAAGCAACGGTTGCTACTACTTGTTTGACACCGCCAAAATCAATTAATACTGGCAGTTTGTCAACAGTGCGAAGCATTAAATTATCTGGAGAAATATCTCGATGAATTACTCCTAGTGAGTGAATATACTCCAACACTGGCAAAATTTGCTGCAATAATTGGCGTACTTCTACTTCTGTAAAGCGCAAACCTTGCTTTATCCGAGCATCTAACAACGAGTTGTAAGTTTCCCCTTCTACATAATCTTGCACCAAAAACAGATATTCTTTGCCTCCTAAATTCAGCCGCAGCAGTTCCCGGAAGCGGGGAATTTGGGGATGTTGGAGTTTATAAAGAACACTTGCTTCTCTTTCAAACAGTTCTTCAGCTTTTTGGACAACGTAAGCGGTTTGAACTTGGGGGGAAAATTCTTTTAAAACACAAAGTTCGCGGAAACGGTTGACATCTTCAGCTAAATAAGTACGTCCAAAGCCACCCTGGCCAATTTGACGTACAATCACATAGCGATCGCCTAAAGTTAATCCTGGTTGGATACCATAACTCATGGGCGTATCCAACAAATTTTCACCACACTGGAGACAAAAGCGACTACCTGGGGAATTTTCATGTCCTTTAGAACAATATATTTTTGTCATTTGTCATTTGTTATTTGTCATTTGTCATTTGTTATTAGTAACTCTTCCCCAGTCCCCAATCCCCTTACTTGCCAGATTGTACTTTACTGACTTGATCAGCTGCGATCGCATACCAAATTTGACCGAAAGTCTGTTGATTGAGTTTTCCACGCTGCTGATCAGGAAACAACCGATCAAATTTTTCATTTGTATCTTTGGTCAGCTGATCAATTGTATAGTTCCCAAACTGCCGCGATCGCGCCTGTCGTCTCCATGTATCGTAATCTTTTTGACTATAGTTACCCAATTTTCGACGAGATGCTGTACTGAGGTTAGCCCGTTCTATTTTATTCAATAAATCGTCAGCAATACCAGACCATTCATTTCGTAAACCCGCGTCTTCAGGTTTAGATGTCAGGCTACGTCCTTTTAATTCTGGTTTTTTTGTATAAAATAAATTATCGACGAAGGGAATAAAAAATCCCTCAGTAATTTCTAGCTGTTGACGACGACTGATAATTTCCTGGAGATTGCTATTTTTTCCTTTGTCGCTGACTGGTTTACCAATCGGATTTGGAAACTGGGGAATTTCCGGTAAGGAAATTGTTGGAATGGTGATTGAAGTTACAGCCCGAATGACTGCATTTCCCGCCGCCAAAGTTAATCCAACTATAGCTGTTCCCCCTAAACTGATCACAAAAGGGCGAATCCAAACAGGCCAAGATATCGGTTTCGCAATTGCTTGTGTTCTGCTCTGAAATCTACTCACAATAGCACTGGCGCGTTGTCTTCCCGGAGCAACGACCATCGTCTTAATCTTGCCAGTAATATAATTACCTGGGGATTTAATCGCAGTTGATGATGGTAAATCTTTGAGGATTTGCTCGGCTCGTTGGTAGCGATCGCTCGGTTTATAAGCCAGCATCTTTTTTAACACCCCTTCCAGTTGGGGACTAACTTGTATTTGTTTTCCCCATCCCCAAATTCCCTGATAGCTGTCGTATAATTTTTGCGGTTCTTGTCCTGTAAGCAACACTAATGTTGTCACCGCCAACGAGTATAAATCACTACTAAAAAAAGCTTTTCCCTGACGTAGCTGTTCTTCTGGGGCGTAGCCCTTTTTACCTAGCAAAGTATTATTTTCAGCTAGCTTAGTCTGCCAAAAACCTTGATAAGCTGGCAATTGCTTAACACCACCAAAATCAATCAGCACTGGGAGATTATCAGAACGCCGCCAAATCAAATTATCGGGAGAGATATCACGGTGAACTACATCTTGTGAGTGGATGTAGGATAACACTGGTAAAATCTGTTGCAGTAGAGTGATTACTTCCTCTTCACTAAAGGTTTTTCCTTGAGTTTCCCGCTGTTCTAATAATTGGTAATAATTATCACCATCCACATAATCTTGTACTAGAAAGAAAAAATCTTTAGTACCGATTTTCACTTGTAGCGAGGCGTGAAAACGCGGAATTTGTGGATGCTGGAGTTTTTTGAGAACATTGGCTTCTCGTTCAAATAACTCTTTAGCTTTTTGTAAATCTTGATGTTCTTGTACTTGGGGTGCAAATTCCTTCAACACACAGGTTTGATGGGATTTATTTATATCCTCAGCCAAATAGGTGCGTCCGAAGCCGCCCTGCCCTAATTGACGGATAATTTGATAGCGATTATCCACAACCTGTCCCACACCAAGAGGTAATGGCTCACCGCAATGGGTACAAAAGCGGTTACTACCATTATTTGTGTGTTGTTTACTGCAATAGAGCTGCATGGTGCCCAAGGATAAATTAAGGTTTTATTGAGTAACTACAACGCGCCTATCCTCATTTTCGGATATCCTACCAAAGGTTAGGAGCATTTGTTTGATGCTGTTAGCGTATAGCTAGGGTTTAGCCCGTGCGATTATTGTTTTTTTAACTCAGCACTCGTTACTCAGCACTCAGCACTGTTTAACGGTGTTGGTTTACTTCAGGATAAACAACAAGCGTCATGAACCACAAATCAAGACAGCAGCAAGTAATTAAAGCATTTGAAGATTTTTTGTCTACCCCCCTAGAAACGCTACTGCAACGGCATCTCAACACTCAAACTTCGGCAGCTTTGAGTTTATTTCACGATGTGGCGGCTAATGTGCCAGCCTACAAGGCTTTTTTAGCAGAAAGGGAAATTAATCCCGCAACTATTCAAACCTTGGAAGACTTTCAAAAACTCCCAGCGATCGCTAAACAAAATTATATACTGCGTTATCCCTTAGCTGACTTGTGCCGCAACGGACAACTCCAAGGGTGCGACATGATAGCTGCTTCATCAGGTTCCAGTGGGAAACCGACATTTTGGCCTCGTTTTTTCACAGATGAACTCCAAATCGCCACACGTTTTGAACAGATTTTTCACGATAGTTTCTATGCAGATACGAGACGTACCCTAGCAGTAATTTGTTTCACTTTGGGCACTTGGGTAGGTGGAATATTTACTACTAATTGCTGTCGTTATCTTGCTAGCAAAGGTTATCCCATCACTGTAATTACTCCTGGTAACAATAAAGAAGAAATATTGCGAGTTGTGCAGGAATTAAGTTCAGCTTTTGAACAAGTGGTGTTATTGGGATACCCACCATTTTTAAAAGATGTCATTGATACTGGTATCGCTCGTGGTGTGGAGTGGCAGCAATATCAGATTAAGTTAGTTATGGCGGGAGAAGTATTTAGTGAAGAATGGCGGAGTTTAGTTGCCCAAAGAGTTGGTTCACAAAATCCTTGCTATGATTTTGCATCACTCTACGGCACTGCGGATGCGGGAGTTTTGGGTAATGAAACACCGTTAAGTATCTGCATTCGCCGTTTTTTGGCAGAAAATCCCGATGCAGCTAGAGCTTTGTTTGGAGAATCGCGTTTACCCACGCTAGTACAATATGATCCTTGCAATCGCTTTTTTGAAGTTGAAGATGGTGGATTGCTATTTTCGGGAGATAACGGTATTCCCTTAGTGCGTTATGACATTTTAGATACTGGCGGGATAATTAGTTATGATGCCATGCTGCAATTTTTAGCAGAATGGGGATTTAACCCGCTGGAAAATCTGCGTTCTGACATTCAACAATCACCTAGAGGTATTCATCAGCTACCTTTTGTTTATGTCTTTGGGCGTTCTAACTTTACAGTTTCCTACTTTGGCGCAAATATCTATCCCGAAAATGTGACGGTGGGATTAGAACAACCAGGAATTCAAGAATGGGTGACGGGTAAATTTGTGTTGCAGGTGAAGGAAGATGCAGATAAGAATCGATTTTTATCTGTGGTTGTGGAGTTAGGAGCAGGGGTAGAGGGTAGTGAAGATCAAAGAGTTGCGATCGCATCTTCTATTCTTTCACAACTGTTACGTCTAAATAGCGAGTTTGCTAATTATGTTCCCGTAGAATATCAAACACCACAAGTTACGTTAGCTCCAATGGGGGATGCAGAATATTTTCCGATTGGGGTGAAGCATCGTTATACACGTAAATAGCGATGAATTAGCAAGAAGACGCGATAAATCGCCGTCTCTACAAGGGGGGCGATCGCCTCTGCCGCAGTTTCGCCTAAGATAACCAAAGCACTTGGAAGATTTGATGCATAATAAAAACTAAACCTTGAAATTATGAAGTAGGCAATGAATACTACCGATAATTCTCCGATGGATGATGGGTCATCAGCAGATTTGATATCTGTCGCAGAGTTACAGCAACAGCTTAATGACTTACTCCAGCAACTATCCCCAGAGCGATTACGGGTGCTTACTGATTTTGCTGCTTATTTGGCAAATGCTGAAAGCGAAGCTGCAACCCAAGAACTTTTGGCAATTCCTGGATTGTTAGAGCGAGTTAAGCAAAATCAAGTAACGGCTAAAGCCCAATACACCGCCTGGAGAACTCTTCGCTCTGATGTATGAAGTTATTCTTCATCCCGATGTCCAAGAAGTTTATGTCAATGCTGACAAAGCTTTTGCTAAGAAAATTGCCCGATGTTTGCAGCAGCTAGAACAAACTCCTCGATCGCACCCCAACATTAAAGCCCTGAAGGGAGATTATGCAGGTTACTATCGCTACCGAATCGGGGATTACAGAGTCATTTATTCTATAGACGATGAAGTTGTGCAAGTACTTGTTGTGGCGATCGCTCATCGCAGTGAGGTATATAAACCGTAAAGGCGATCGCTTAATCAATTCATCACGGCGATCGCAAAAACGATTGCATTCCTATTCTGTTCACAATATCTGTTTTACCAGGTGCGATCGCATTCCCTGGATTGCGGAAAGATCGGGCGCGATAGATTTAGGAGACGCTTACGAGACATGATAAATCGCGTCTTTACAAGGGATTGCTGCTTCTACATTTCGCTTATGTTTTGGCTGGAGGAAGTATTTTTCTTTCATACTCTCCATCTTTGACTTTCTCTGGTTGATGCCAAGCTTGATAAAAAGCCGGATAGGCCATATTTTCGGCGCAATGGTAGAGTGTCCAATAGCAATCAAAGTAGAAAGCACGATTATTTTGACAAACTGAATCTTGTAAGTAGCAACTTAACTTGGCAACTGCTAAAGAAAATAAATTATCTCTAAGGATTATTCCTAAACATGCAACAGGACTAACAAATCCAACTAAGCCATCATTATCTATTAAATTCATGATAAATTTAAATACATTTTCATTGCCAATACCAACAGATGTTAAAGCCAAGAGAGCATGTTCTTTAATTGCCCAATCTTCATAATATCCATGATTATTGATTATTAAAATCAAAATACTAATTAACTCTGAATTACCGCTTCCAATTCTCTTTACATATTCAAGAGACTGATACAAAAGGTAGCGATCAAAGTCTTCTTTAGAACGGAGCGATCGTTTAATAATTTCAATAATGGGAGGAATAGCCTCTGGATTACCAGTAATTATTTTCTCTAATCTCAACATCGTCTCAACCTTTTGTCGATTACCATCCTCAATATTCTTTAGGGAGTAAATCAAATCTATTATTTCTTCTCTACTCTTATGATTTTCTTCTTCGAGTGTCTCAGACGGTATTTCAATAGGTTGTAAATCCCAAAACACATGCTGTTTGATAGCTTCAACTTGTCCCTTAAATTGAAGCTTATTCAACCAAAAAGGTGGAACAAAGTAATTATCGCTATTATTAATTAGTTCCTTCAGTACTTTGCAAGCTTCAAAATTATCAGGAGAAAAATCTAATAAAGTTAATGCAACTCGACCAATAATTATTTCATCAAATTTATTACGATTTTTATCGGCAACTTGTCTGCGAATTTCTTTATCTTGACATAAATACAACAATTTAGTAAGTTCAATAACAACTTTACTGCGGTCAGTATCTCGAATTATTGTTCGAGCTTTTTTATCAAGTGGAAAGAAAGACTGCCACCCTTGTTTAGTACTATCAAAGCAACCAAAAGCCCATTGAACTATCTGTGCTACTATTTCATCAGCACGACTACAATCCCTAAATTCTGCAATACCATTGGCTGCCAAAAAGTAGGCTTGAAACCAATAAAGTTTGCAGAAACCATCATCAAATTCCACCAACGCCTGAATAAACTCTTCCTTCTTCTCCCTCTCCACATCCTCACGCCCCAACCACAGCAAAATCACCTCTTTCCACTGCGGGGCAAAAATGCGATAAACGCCTAGCGCGGGGTTGTCGGGAACATGATTCAGAAACTCGTGCCAGTCATCAACTGCCAACGCTGCAAAATATTCCTCAAATGTGGTGTGGTAAAAAGCGTAAACTTTCTCTTTCGTTGCTGATTCCGCAGCCAGTCCAACTTCATTTAGCCATCCCAACTTTAACGCTAACCAAAATAAAGAATTTTGCTGTTTTGCATCACCTAATTCCTCACGCACAAACTTATGTCGTAGCCGAAACCGTGACGTTTCTTGATCAATTGCCCGTTTTGCCAAACGTCCCAACGCAGCGTTTAATTCCTCTTGCTGCTCTTCGGTGGTAGGGAAGCGGTTTTCTTTCCACTTGTAAACCTCTTCCACAAACTGCTGATAAAGTCCGGCTTTAGTTTCCGGTAAACCTTTATCGGAACCTTGCCAAGTGCTACACAACAGCGCTAACCGCAAAGGATTTTTTACTAAATCTTGGATGCGCTGACGTTCAGCTGTATCTAATTCCTGCCATAATCTTTCCCCTTTGTTACTCCCCCTCTCCTTAATAA
>JBGTMK010000940.1:0-4268 GCA_041743605.1 Nostoc sp. | reverse complement strand
TGGCAATAAGATAAACTCTTGCTTTTAAGCTATTAGAACCTAAGTGACAAATCCTCAGTGGTAAGGGCTTTTGAGAGGATTTGGATAACGCCATCTGGCAAAATCTGCAATATTAGATATAGTTAAAAAATCAATAGTCTTAAATTGATGATCAATAGCTGGAAGGCTGCATATTTTCGCTCCAATATTCAAGTATGCTTGCAAAATTTTAGGAATCTCAACATTATATGAATCTAGACAATTTTGAGGCAGTTCTAGACAAAATTGTGAATTTGGATAAACTAAAATACTTGGATGCATCAAGCCATTCTGCCGAAAATAATCATAAGCGCAAGTAGCTTTCCAGGGACTTTGTGTTAGTAATGATGCACAGCCAAAGAAATATTGGTTTTTACTCCAGATGAGATAATTTGCCAGCCCTTCCCAGAGTAGTAAAAGTGCCTGACTATTGCGATATTCTTTAGTTATACATGTACGCCCAACCTCAACTGATGCCTGAAGCACAGAATTGGGAATCGCATTAAGATTAAATATATCGGCAGCATCAAAGCCTAGTCTTTGAGAAGCCATTGTATAGGTTTGCATCCGATAAGTTCCAATGGTTTTACCCGTTTGTTTAGAGAACAAGATTAAATGATGGCAAACCGCATCAAACTTATCTATATCCATCTGGGTAAAGTTAGAAGTAGAGAATCCTAAGCCTAGTTCAAGATTAAAAACTTCAAAGCGCAACCGAAAAATTGATTCTAATTCTTCTTCAGTTGATGCTAGCCGTAGGATATATTTTTCAGTTTGAAGGACGGGAAAATCTTCAAGAGGGGGAAGAGGATTCAGTGAGTAATTGATGTTGCGTCCAGAAACTTCCATCTATCTTCCTACTTAGATTTGCGAAAATATTCTACTAGGATTTAGGCACTATACAAATAGCTCACATTATGCATTAATGTGTCGAAGCGTGATTGAAGCGGTTTTTGATAAAAGAACTTCTAGAGAGCTTTTTTACTCTCTTGGATTAGAGGTAGAGTGCTTTTATTATGGACATTAATTCCCAAAAAATCTGGCAATAAGATACAAAATTTTCCTTTAATGTACGCTATGAATGCAAGTCAGCAAAGAAAGTCATAGTCAGGGCAGAAAACCCCCGGATGAATCCAGGGGCTTGTGATAATCTTGGTTGCGATGCTTGCGGATACGCCATCGCAATCTGCGGTAGATGCACTCTAAATACTTAATTAATTACGGTGATTATTGTTGTAGTGAACCCTTGTACCAGCCCAAAGCAACTTCTCCCGTAGCGTCTGATAGTAGGAATTGTTCTCGCGCAAAATAATAAATTTAGCCCGACAATCTGCCATCCGCACATCAACCCGGTGTCCTGGCCAAATCGAAGTCCCCAACACTCCATCTGTCCACAGCTTGGTACTCAAATCGTAATCCCCCAAAGGCCAAATACTCACCACAGAACCAGGGGGTAAAACGAGAGGGCGACTAGAAAGGCTCATTGCACAAATGGGAGTAACAGTAATCGCCTCCATACCATCATGCATAATTGGCCCATTAGCAGAAACGGTATAACCAGTAGAACCTGTAGGAGTAGAAATAATCAATCCATCCCCGACGTATTGATCGACTACCTCACCGTCGATTTCCATTTCCAGAATTGAAGTAATCATCCGGTCAGCGGAAGCGGGTTTGACACAGAATTCATTCAAAGCCAGGTAATGTTCACTCACTGGTTCCAAATTAGATCCATGACCCTCATACACCGCAGCTTGCAACATCATCCGTCGTTGGATAGCATAGCGATCCTCAAACAGCCGATCCCAAACTTTTTCCGTATCCTGAAACTCTTCCACTGACTCAGTTAAAAACCCCAGATGACCTCCCACATTCACTCCCAGAATAGGGATGCCCGCTGGGGCTAAATGTCTGGCACCAGTTAAAACAGTACCATCGCCACCGAGTACCAAAGCGAGATCGATTGGTTGACCCGCTGAAGCCAAAAAGACAGGGTAGGGGTTGTCTTTTGGCCCGCTAGGCCCCATCAACACATGGCACTCGCGACTTTCTAGTTGTTTAGCACAGATTTCTGCCCATTGTTTACTCCGGGCATCCCGCGCTTTATAAGCAATGATTACCTGCTTTAGTTGCACGCACAGTTACCACTTCAGGAGATTAAACTGCTCCATATCGACGGTATCGCGGTTGCGATAAATGGCAAGCACGATCGCTAAACCCACCGCCGCCTCGGCTGCGGCCACGGTAATCACAAATACTGTGAAAACCTGACCCTTAATTAATGTTGAGTCGAGGAAGTTGGAAAATGCCATTAAATTCAGATTAACAGCATTGAGCAGTAACTCAATTGACATCAGCACCCGCACAGCGTTGCGGCTGGTAATTAAACCGTAGATGCCAATGCAGAATAAAGCTGCTGCTAGTAATAAAAAGTACTGGAGTTGCATGAATCTGAGTATCCCTCCTGAAAAAATCTGGCTATTTATTTACGACGTGAGTAGTAAATATTACTCTTTTGTTTCGCTGGTTGTTGATACTAGTTCTCTGGGGCGTTCTTGCAAAGTCAAAACAGTTTGCCCCTGTTTGGATGGTGTCAACAGGTCTGGCAAATACTCCCGACGTGCCAAAATAATTGCTCCTACCATCGCTATCAGCAGCAAAATGGAAGCCAGTTCAAAAGGTAGTAAAAAGTCAGTGAAGAAATGCTCTCCAATTAAAATTATAGAACTTTCACCACCCGCTACAGGAGGAGTTGAGTAGGCCCAAGGAGTAGCCAGAACCATTGTGCTTAAAAGACCAAATAATCCTACACTGACTAAACCTGTAAGTACTTTCCGCACCCAAGAGTTAGGAAATGCTACAAAATCCTGCCGCTTATTCACCAACATGATGGCAAACAAAATCAGTACGTTAACCGCACCAACGTAAATTAGTATTTGTGCGGCAGCAACAAAATCACCATTTAGCAACAGGTAGATTCCCGCTATGCTGATGAACACGCCGCCTAGCATAAAGGCTGAATAGACGATGTTGGAGAACAGCACCACACCAATGGCCGCCCCAATCATCATCACGCCTAGTATGCCAAGCGATACAAACTGTACTCCTTCTGCTAGATTCACTGTTTTTTGTCCTTAGTCAATCAATTTTGGATTTTGGATTTTAGATTTTAGATTTTTGTTTCAATCCAAAATCACAAATCACAAATTTGGATGGTCATTGGTCATTGGTCATTGGTCAAATAACAAAGGACAAATGACAAATTACATTTATTTTTCTGTTTGTTCTACCAGGTCTTCTGGACGCGCACCCGCACGTGGCGCATCTGCGGGCAGTCCGTGTGGTTCGAGGACGCCCTTGGGTAGGTAAACTAATTCGCGCAGTGGTGTAACCATTGGGTCATCTGTTACCTTATAGGGCAGACGACCTAGCGCTACGCTGTCATAGTTCAATTCATGGCGATCGTAAGTGGCAAGCTCATACTCTTCTGTCATGGATAGACAGTTAGTGGGGCAAAATTCCACACAGTTACCGCAAAAAATACAAACCCCAAAGTCAATGCTGTAGTGGTTAAGTTTTTTCTTTTTGCTGGCTTTGTCGAATGCCCAATCTACTACAGGCAGGTTAATCGGACAAACGCGAACGCAAACTTCACAGGCGATGCACTTATCAAATTCAAAGTGAATCCTACCGCGAAACCGTTCGCCAGGAATCAGTTTTTCGTAAGGGTACTGTACGGTAATCGGACGCCGGCGCATATGATCGAAGGTGACAGAAAGCCCCTGACCAATGTAACGCGCAGCTTGTACTGTTTCTTTGGCGTAATCACCAACTTGTTTCAGGAACTTGAGCATTTTGTGTCTCTCTCTTTTCAATTTTGGATTTTGGATTTTGGATTTTAGATTTCAGACTTAATCTAAAATCTAAAATCTAAAATCTAAAATTGGCTTACCCGCCGAAGGCGAAGGGAAAGGCTAATTTCAGGGCGGCGGTTAATAGGAGATTAACCAAACCAACTGGTAACAAAAACTTCCATCCTAAATCTAACAGTTGGTCAATCCGTACCCGTGGCACTGTCCAGCGCAACAGGATGGCGACAAACACTAGTAAATAGGCTTTGAAGACGGTCATCGTGATTCCCAAAGAAGCAGTTACTATCTGAAACACAGGATTTAGTTCACTGACTCCCAGCCAACCAGCGATGAGGTTGAGGGGAATAGGAAAGTCCCAACCGCCCAGGTAGAGAATTG
>JBGTMK010000939.1:0-9301 GCA_041743605.1 Nostoc sp. | reverse complement strand
AGAACTGGTTAATGCTATCTCACTGGCAGAGCGACTCTTAGCTGTTGGATGTTTTACCGAGATCATCAACTGGAAAAAGCGGGTATTCATTCCGGTTTCAGACAAAGCGCCAGCTATTCTCGCGGCTGTGATTGAAATCTTAGGATAAGTCAAAAGCTGATGTATCTAATAAATACATCAGCTTATTTTCGCTCAAACAATAATAATTGTTTACTTCTCAGTAAAACGCCAAACACCATCCCATTTATCTAGAATATTATCTGATTCTAAAAGATAATTAACTCGACTCAGATATAAATCAGCAGTTTTATCAGCAGAATTGACACTTAAAACTTTTGAAAAATAAACTTTCGCTTCTTCAAAATTACCTTGACGATAATAATCTAAAGCTTGCTCAAAATCAGGCTGAGACTTGAGCTTTAAAGATTTAATTTCATCAATTTCGGCATCAAGAATTTCATAAACAGAAATAGGCTCACTTCGCCCTTTAACGACTACTCTATCTAAAAAGCGAATTTGATATTTACCAGAATTACTTAAATGCTCTAAGGTCTGCTCAGAAATGAGCAGAGATACACCATAAAACTTAGTTAAGCCTTCTAATCTAGCTGTTAAATTAACATTATCAGAAAAAGCATCACCCTGCATCCGGTTTTCTTCGCCTACCATCCCTAACATCATGTGTCCAACATGAATACCAATACCAACTTGTAAAGGTAAGTAACCTTTTTCTAGACGTTGCTCATTGTATTCATGAACCCTTTTTTGTTTAGCAACACCAGCAGCTACAGCATCATCAGCACCTTCAGGGAAAACTGCCATCATTCCATCACCTAGAAATTTGACAATAATACCGTAATGAGAGCGAATTTCTGGACTTACACGCTTAAGATAAGCATTAACAAAGTTAAAGTTATCTTGAGGAGTCATATTTTCAGAGATGGTTGTGAAAGAGCGAATATCACTAAACATCACCGCCATAACTTTGCTAACATGGTCGCCTAACTGGACATCTGTAATCTTTTCCTTTCGCAAAAATCGTAAATATTCATGAGGAACAAATCGTCCGTAAGCTTTGAGAAGAGATTCCAGTTGACTATTAGCAGTTATTAATTCCTTCTCGCGTGCTTTCACAGTTTTAACCATATTAGTAAAAACCCGTGCCAATTGTCCTAGCTCATCACTACGTTTAGCAACCTCTGTCAATTTATCTGGTTGAAAAGCATCACGTTCTACATCAGAAGCCGCAGATGTCACCCGATCTACCTCCTCAATATATGCTGCTTGACGCATAATTTCCTCTTTAAACAGAGCTTCTGCTTCCTGTCGTTTAAGAAAATTTATATATGCTTTGGAATGATAGCGAATACGGGCAATTAGCTCCATATTATTAGGCAATTTTACCAGATAGTCATTCGCTCCTAATTCAAAAGCTTTAGCTTTAATAACAGGATCTTCTTTACTAGATAAAACAATTAGTGGAATATGGCAGGTAGGCGAGTCTTGGGAACGAAGATACCGTACTAAAAGTAACCCTTCCATTTGTGGCATCACAAGGTCTTGCAAAATCACGGTTGGGTTGCAATCTTTAGCTGTCTTGAGAGCGAGTGTGGGATCATTACAATAGTGAAATACAATGTCTGGTTCAGCCGCTAGCATTCGAGAAATAGCTTCGCCAATTATGGATTGGTCGTCAATTAGTAAAACAGTTATTTTTTCGTCTATTGTAGATGTCATATAAAAGTTCTATCAGGTTAAAAATATTATTTTTTTAATAAAGTTGTAGCAATATCATTTAGTGGCAGTATCTCCACAGCAGCATCTAACTCAACAGCCGCTTTCGGCATCCCATACACCACACAACTGGCTTTGTCTTGGGCGATTGTATGCCAACCCCGCAGTCGTAAAGCATTCAATCCCTCAGCCCCATCTCGCCCCATACCAGTGAGCAAGATAGCAGTTCCCTGACGCTTCCACTGTTGAGACAGACTTTTGAAAAATACATCAACTGATGGACGGTAAGGATAGTCAACTGGGTCTTTAGTGTAACCAAGAGTTAAATCTGATTTTAAATATAGATGGTCGTTAGTACCTGCTACTATTACAGTTCCTGAACGAAAGCGATCGCCTTTTTGGGCCAATCTAACCGATAATGGGGTTTGCTGGTCTAACCATTCCACAAAACCAGTTGAAAACTGAGCATCAACGTGTTGGATAATGGCGATCGCTGCATTAAAATTAGCAGGTAGCTTTGATAAAATAGTTGCTAAAGCTTTTGGCCCTCCCGTCGATGACCCAATAACTACTAAAGGAACTGTCACAGATAAATCACTTTGTCGTTCATGATTCCGAGATGAAGCAGGTAACTTTGTCTTGGTACTGACAGAAGATTTTTTTAACGTTTTACCAATCCGAGCAATTTTGGCTAACAACTGACTCTCACTCTGTGCTTTATCTGAGCCAGCGACAACAGGTGTATTCACTGCATCCACTGCACCGTAACCCATTGCTTCATACACCTTGGTAACATTCTGTTCGGCATTGGCTGTGACTATAACAATGGCACAGGGAGAATTTTGCATAATCTGCTTCGTTGCTTCTACCCCATCCATCACGGGCATCAACAAATCCATTAAGATTAAATCGGGTGTATCTTGAGCGCATTTAGTAATCGCTTCTGCACCATTACGGGCAACCCAAACCACTTGATATTCAGGATGTGTCTGCAATACCCGGCGTAGTGCAGTGACTGCAATTGTTAAGTCGTTAACGATCGCGATTCTCATAATTAACGACCAATTAAATCCACTACAGCATCAATCAACGTTGAATCATGAAAACTACTTTTTGTTAAGTAGTAATCAGCACCAGCTTCCAAACCCTGAATGCGGTCTTCAGTGCGATCGCGGTAGGAGACAATAATCACAGGTAGCGAGTGCAAGCGAGGATGGCTTTTGATTTGCCGCACCAGTTCAATACCATTCATTCTGGGCATATCAATATCGCTAATCACTAAATCGTAGTGGTTGGTACGTACAGCATTCCATCCCTCCACGCCATTCACAGCAATATCGACGTTGTAACCACGATTTTCTAACAGCTTACGTTCCATTTCTCGCACCGTAATTGAATCATCTACTACCAAAATTTTCTGGCGTTTATCTAAAGTTACTGCTGCGCTCTCTACCCCAACTTTATTTAGTTGTCCGATATTGAGAATGGCATCTATTGTCCTTACCATGTCAGAGACATCTACAATCAAAACAGGTGAGCCATCTCCTAATAAAGATGTTGCACTAATATCTCGCACTTTACCTAAACGCAGGTCAAGGGGTCTAACAACCAAATCGCGTTCGCCCAAAAACTTGTCAACCACCAATCCGTAGATACTAGCTTGGTCGCTAATTATTACTACTGAAAGTAAGCCAGACAATTCCTTAGATGCGGGCAATTCTAATACCTGATGGGCAGCAATTAATCCAATATTTTGTTGATTCATTGTAAAATATTGGCGATTTTCTACCTCTGCAATTTCAGAATGCTCCAATGTAATAATTTGCTCAATCCTGGCTAAAGGAACAGCATAGGGTTTGCCAGAAATTTCTACCAACAGTGTTCGCACAACCGAAAGTGTTAGTGGCAGTTGGAAGTGGAAACTTGTTCCTTTTCCAGCAACTGAAGCTGCACGTACTGTTCCTCCCACCTCCTGCGCCATGCTTTTAGCAATATCCAATCCTACACCCCGTCCAGAAATTTCTGTTACTTGCTTGGCAGTAGAAAATCCAGGTAAAAATAGAAACTCCATCAATTCTGCATCTGTAAATTGAGCCGCCATTTCTGAAGTGGCGAGGTTTTTATTAATGATTTTCTGACGTAAGTTTTCTGGATTAATACCTCGTCCATCATCGGATATAGTAATTGCTAACATCCCCCCCCGATGGAATGCCTCTAAGCGGATTGTGCCTTCAGACGGTTTTCCTACTGCTGTTCGTTCTTGGGGTAACTCAATTCCGTGGTCAGTAGCATTTCGCAAAATGTGCGTCAAAGGTGCTTCCAACTTCTTGAGAATGTCCCTATCTACAGATGTTGCTTTCCCGACAATTTCTAACTTGACTTCCTTGTTTAACTTGCGTGCCAAATCACGAATCATTCGAGGAAAACCTTGGATACCATCTGCAAAGGGACGCATATTGGAAGTAATCACTTCCCGGTAAAGACGGTCGGATAAATTTGCAGTTCGTTGTGCGTATAATTCTAATTCATTCAGGCGATCGCTCAACAAGTTAACGCACTCCTGTTCTTTGTGTCTTGCCTCCTCTAAATACTGTTTTCCATCTTGTTCATAATTTCCCTGGTCTAGAGTATCCTGTAATTTTTCTAAAGTTCTCGACAAGTCTACCAAACGCCATTTTAAGGACATCATCGAGTCTGCATGGGGTTGCAACCAATTAGCTTCGATTAAAGATTCCCCAGCTAAACCCATAATCCGATTCAAGTTTTCTGCATTTACCCGCACTACCCGATCTTGTGCTGGCGTTTGTTCTGATGGAGATGTTGCTAGACTCTTTTCTTGGGAAGAAAAAGATACTGATGTTGCTTGATGATTAGGTAACTCTATTGAGTCAGAAGTCAGATTAAAGGATGTGCTAGCTGATGGAATTAAATCAGGAGTGGCTTGGCTCAAACTTGGAGATGCAGATATTACTGTGTTCGTCTCTTTCTTTTTCACCTCGGCTACTGGTAAAGGTGGAACTTGCGGATTCAAAATGGCAGTGACTGCTGATTGCGTCAAGGTAAAAGCTGTATTTTGGTTTGCCAACCAATTAGGCAACTCTGCATTACTTACTTGGCTGATGCCTTGTAATAAATCTACTCCTCCCAAAAGGATATCAATATGGTCAGAATTCAGCGTAATTTTTTTATTTTGGGCTGCAACAAAACAGTCCTCCATAACATGAGCTAAGTTGACTATGGCATCAAGAGCAACAATCCTAGCAGATCCTTTGATTGAGTGAGCCGCCCGCATTAAAGTTTCTAATGCCTGAGCAGATTTAGGATTGTTTTCCAGTGCTAGCAATCCCTCATTCATCAGATTCACCTGTGTTTCCAGTTCCAAGCGAAATAAATCCATCATGGAACCATCATCGCTAACTATAGTAGTTAAATTTTCAGATGCAGCTACAGTGATGGGAGAGATTTCTTGAGCCAAAGTGTTAGGGATAACTAATGTACTCTGTGCTGCTTCCCAAGGATTAAGTGAAAGATTGATTTCCGGTTCCAGTTCTTGAACAGAACTAATAGATGATTGACTAACTGCCTCGGTTGTAATTACTGTTGACTCTGAAGATGAAAAGGTTGATGAAAGAGATGTATTAGTGGCTATTTCCTGTTTTTGAAAAGGTACATTTGTTGCTTCAGATGTCAATAAAATTGAGATAGCTTTTTGAGTTGTTGAAAGTTCCCAAGAATGTTCTGACATCCAACGTTCAAATTCTACCTCTGCTGCTTTGCCAATACTCAAGAGCAAATGGCTAGCATGAAGTAAGAGTTCAATCTGTTCCTCACCAAGAGTAACAGTACTGTTTTGGGCGGCAATAAAGCACTCCTTCATAATTTGTGCTAAATTTGCAGCCGCTTCTCTTTCGACTAACTTGGCACTTCCCCAGATAGAGTGTACTGATTGAGTAGCATGTTCGAGGTCAGTTAGAGAAGATGGTTGAGTTCTGAGTGTATTTAAAGATTCTTTCAGGATGGATACCTGAGTCTCGATTTCCTGACAAAATAAATCTAATAAATTGTAATCATTCATATAATCTGCACCCGCTATAAGATTTTACTATTGAGGGTGTAAAACAATAATTCCGAGTCAAGACAATTGACTTTCTTGCCCTGCCAGTTAATGATGCCTTGGGTGTAGGATTGAGCAGCTTTGGCTATGACAACAGGTGCATCTCGTAACTCGTTGAGGTGAAAACGGTAAATGCCGTAAACCTCATCAACTGGAAACACCCACTTATCATTTTGGTATCCTGCCACCATCATTCGTTGAGTGTTTACAGATTTAGAAGTTGAGGAATTTTCCTCAGTTGATTCTAAGTCTAAGTTCAATAAATTGCTCAGGGATGCACAAAGCAAAGTTTCTCCTCGAATATTCACTAGCCCCAAAAATAACTCGTTGCTTCGATGGGGTAGAGGTTGAATTACACAGAGGTGAGTAACTTCCTGTAAAATTTTGGCACTTAAAGCTAATTGCTCATTCCCCAGACGAAAAATCATCACAGAAATCGCTGATGCTGTCTTGATAATAGTTTCATCGTTTTGGGTTTCTTCATCAACGGGTGTTTCTGCCAGTACACTAATCCACTCGTCTACATAATTAAGTGGTGGCTGCCGTTCTAACAAACTATCTCCAACCGCAGCAAAAACCTGACATTCATGGCAATGAATGACATTTTTTAGCTCAGTACAGGAGCGATCGCCCATTACCCCAATTTTATTCCAGCAATCGTTTAAGACGGGACGATCAATTATTTGGCTCAAGCCAGCAGATGAATTATCTAAATCGTTACTCATTAGTCATTTGCCCTGATTAATTTCTAGAGGAAATTGAATTCCGCAATCCTCTAGCAGCATCATCTAATTGCTCTAAAGCGTTATTAGTCTCACGCAAAGCATCCACTGTTTGCTCGGAGGCTTGGCTCAATTGCCCCATTGCCTCACTAATTTGCTGTGCGCCTTCGGATTGTTCTTCTATACTCTGGCTCACCTGCTCAAACCTGGGAGGCAGACTCTGTACTTTATTAATCACTTCGCCAACTTGGTAACTAATTTTGCTGACGCGCTCAACACTGTCGCTCACCGATTTGTTAAATTTATCCATTTCCATCACGCCCACTGTGACAGCCGATTGCATATCTTTAACAATTTGCTCAATTTCCAGTGTGGCGACAGCAGTTTGATTAGCCAGTCGTCGAATTTCTCTAGCAACGACAGCAAAGCCTGCACCATACTCTCCAGCTTTTTCGGCTTCAATTGCTGCGTTTAACGACAGGATGCTAGTCTGATCTGCAACTTTGGTAATTGTTACCACCACATTGTTAATATTGCTGGCTTTATTATTCATTACTCCCAGCTTGGAAGAGATGGAGATGGTAGCCTCTGTGAGTTGTCGCATCACTCCTTCCATCTTTGAGAGTTCTTCTTGGCTATGGTTTGCTGAAGTTGCTGTGGCTTGAGCCATGCCAGCTACTTGATCCATCGTTTTTACCAGTTCTTTAGAGGTGGCAGCAATTTCTAAAGCAGTTGCTGTGACTTCATTGGTGGAAGCAACCTGTTCTGCAACCGTAGCCTCTAATTCCTTACCGGATGCGGCAATTTGAGTGGTAGAGGTGGTAATTTGGACGACAGATTTTTGAATCTGACGAATTAAAGCTTGGCTGATAAACCGTCCTAAGATAATGGCAACTGTAGGCCCTAGCACCATTGCAACGATAGACCAGAATTTTGACTGATTACTATCTTGTTGTCCGTCTTTTTCGGCTTGAGCAGCAGTATTTTCATTGATTTTTAAAGTGTCTAAAATGGCTCCGGTTGCCGCTTCAAATGTAACGCGATTTAGTCTAGCGCGTTCGCGGAGTTGATTTAAAGTATCACCCGCTTTTTTTACAGTTATCATTTCTGGAGAAGCTGCTTGGTTTTGGCTCAAAAGCTGTACTTCTCTAGCGTAGGGATGAAAAATTCCTAAACTATCAAATTGTTGATTGAGCTTGAGAAGTTCTTCATGATCATTCTTCCATTTGTTCCAGTTTTCTTGGAGTTTTTTATAGTTTCTATCTTCCTCGGTAGTTCTGGGAGTGGCTTCATATTGCTTAAATCCATCGTCAATTTGATCCCAAGCATTTTTAATTCGAGTTAATTCGGCTTGTCGTTCCTGTAGAGTCAATCCCGCGATTAATAAAGCTCGTTCTGAGGATTCAATTTGGGTTTGTCCTTCATTAACCTTCCACAATCCTACTAAGCTTGGCAAACTATTATTGCTTAACGTATCAATATTGCTACTCAAGCGAAACGCCCCAGTCAAACCAACTAGTGCCACAATCAGAACCAATGACCCCATAAACATAAAAGCGGTCATGATACGTCCTTGTAAGGACTGATCTTTAAACACGTTACTCATCATAATTGTTTACCTGTCTTGTCATATTAATAGTTAAAAATTTGGCTGTAGCTTTTGAATTCGTTCTCTCAGAATGGATGCACCAACCAAATCGCCACGATATTCTTTTAAAAGGGCAAGGTGAATTAGTGCTTCGTAATCATTGGGATTTAAATAAAGTGCTTTTCGGAAAAATTGTTCAGCCTGAATAGAGTTCGCTTTTGCCTGATACAGTGTCCCCAGTAAAGTGTAAACTTGGGCATTAGTAGAGGAAATTTTCTCTAAATAATCATTGCAATGCTTAATTGCAGCTTCTATGTGTCCTCCATCGGCTAATTGTTTAGCTAGTTCCAGACTTAAACTATTTTCTGGAATAGATAACTGAGTTTCTTTCCAAGATAATTCTGAAACAGAACCATTGGAGATAGTTGGCAAATCCGAGGTATTTTTGACCAGCCTTTCTGGTAAGGTGGGAGTAGAAGACAGGGAGTAAGAGATAGAATAATTTTCCGAGCTTACTTTTTTAGTTTGGCTATTCTGTTTATTTGCCCCTCCGGTATTTTCAGCTTGACGGTTTTCAATTGATGGATGATGTAAACTCTTACTTATCGTTCCTTCTGCCTTTTTCCTATAAGCAGTGAAAGGTTGGCGAATCGAGGTAAAGAGATTATTAGGAACTTTTGCGGTTTCAGCAGCTCCAACAAAAAGTAATCCATTTGGCAACAATAGACGATTTAAAGTCTTTAAGACCTCAGTACAAGCAGAATCTTCCAGATAGATCAACAAGTTTCGGCAAAATATTACATCATACTTTAGTTGCACATTAGAAAACGAATTTATCAGATTTCCCTCCTTGAAATTCACTGCATTTCGCACCGATGCAGAAATTTCATATTTTTCTGCTGTTTGCTGAAAATAGCGGTTTCGATCAACCAACACTTCACCCCGAAATGAATTTTTACCATAAATTCCTTGCTGTGCTTTAGCGATCGCCTGTCTGCTAATATCAATAGCATCGATGCGAAACTGTAAGGTGGATAAACCTGCTTCCATAAGAGCGATCGCTATTGAATATGGTTCTTCACCAGTGGAGCAAGGTACACTTAACAAACGAAGTGTGCCATGACCAGATTTAGTTAACCACTG
>JBGTMK010000938.1:0-3637 GCA_041743605.1 Nostoc sp. | reverse complement strand
ATGCTGGGGACTGCTGAAAATTTGCCCAGAAGTACCAGATTCGACAACTTTGCCTCTATACATCACTGCTACTTCGTCAGCAATTTCTGAAATTAGCCCTAAGTCGTGAGTGATGAAAATCATTGCCATGTCACGGCTTTGCTGCAATTCTCGCAACAAGTCCAAAATAGTCGCTTGCACAGTCACATCTAAAGCTGTGGTTGGTTCATCAGCAATTAAGATTAATGGGTTGCAAGAAATTGCCATTGCAATCATCACCCGTTGCAACTGACCCCCAGAAAGTTCATGAGGGTAGCGTTCTAGCATGGCTTCTTTGTGTTCTTTAACCAACTGTGGCAACTTTGATGCATCTGGTTTCGATGACTTGCTGTTGGTTTGATACGAATCGATATACTGCTGCTGGATCTCCTCATCGCTTGGTAGAAGTTTAACCTCTTGTAAACCTGCGATCGCAATTTGTCGGGCTTGGGCTGCTGACACATTTTGATGCCGCATGATCGCTTCTGTTAGCTGAAACCCAATGTTATAAACTGGATTGAGCGAACTCATCGGTTCTTGAAAAATCATGGCGATGTCGCCACCCCGGTGTAACTGCATTTGCTCAGGAGGCAGTTTTACCAAATCTATAGGGTTGGCGTTCTCTTGAGGACGAAACCAGATTTCACCGCCAGTAACTATACCAGGAGTCTGCAACAAACCCATCACAGCTAGGGCTGTCACTGATTTACCACTCCCAGATTCTCCTACTATTCCTAGAGTTTGACCTCGATGCAACCCAAAAGAAATACCATCCAAAGCTCTGACAGTGTTGCCATCACTGGGAAATTCAACTTGTAGATTGCGAACCTCTAGGACAGTTTCTCTCATAGGAGTTAGGTATGAATATTAACTTAAAATTATTTGGATTTTAACAATAGTTTTGATGTATATGTAAGTAAATTTGGTTTTTACACTTTTTGGCAGCTTCTCACATACTTCCACAATATACACGCATTTGCGATGTATAATTGCTTGTGATCTCTGCAAATTGCGATCGGTTCAAACACTACGCCGGAAGTCCCAAAGCTTTTAGAATCAGTGGCAATAGTTTACTGCACGACTCGATGATGTTGGCAGTGCTTGGCAAACTCTTCAATGTTGCATCAAAGATTTTTCTAGCAGTTCGCACCAATCCTTTCTTTTTCTCCTGCTCAGGTGTTTGTTCTGCTTCTGCCAAAACTTTCACCTGCTCTAACAAATCTGCTTTATCTTCGGGAGCTAAGTCGGTATCTTCATCAACCGCTTGCTGAAGTTGGATCAGTAATTCTTTAATTCCCGGTTGAGTGGGTTCTGGAGAACTAGGTAACTGATTGAGAACGTTAGACACGCTACCGCTAATTTCACCCAAATTAATGGTTGAACCTGTAATGTCGCCTGTAAACCTTGCCCCTGTGGAGGCATCTACATTACCACCTGCATTAATGTTCTTATTTTCCATATTCTCTCCAACTTGATTTTTAAAGTTGATTTGATGTCCTTGTCCCTGAAAAATCACACTAGCAGAATTACCTGTGCGTTCAGCTAATTTTTGCGAGTAAATATCCATTAAAACCTGTATGTAACTAGATAGTCTGGCAATCTCATCATTCTTAGCATCGAAAGCTAACTGATACACTTTACGCAAGTCTTCGTAAGTTTCATTTACCCGCTCAACCACTTGTTGACGAGAAACCCCTTCCCGATGACCAACTTTGACAATCCAAAGATCGCCGCGTTGCTCTAAACCCTGCAACTCTAACCCTAGACTCTCATCTTCCAAGCGGAATTTCTCAAATACAAAACTGAGGGATATGGGGTCAATCTCCTGCTCAAACACCAACTCATAGGAAGTTTCTATCTTGCGAACGATCGCCTCAAACTCTCCAGGCAAAAAGTTCCGCCCTACAGGATAACGATAACGTTCGCTAACCTCACCATCTTCCAAGTCACGGTAGATATATTCACAAATTACCCCCTGAAAACAGGTTTGGCGATTAAAGCTCCAATCTTTGATACAACAACCAGTTAAATTTGCTTCGGAAAAGTCTACATCAGTAACCAGCGTTCGCACAAACCTAGCATAATAGAGGTTAGCCCCCCGCAGGTCTACCCCGTCCAAAATTGCCTCTGTGAAGTCAAAATATTGCAAGACCGCTTTTTGTAGATAGGCTCCCCGTAGGTTGGTACGAAAAAAGTTTTGGGTTATGGGTTCTCCTTTAAGTAAGGCTTGCACTTTGGGCTGATGTAAATCTAAGTAGGAATCATCTACTGTTGCGGCGTCCCAACCAGTTGTACCAGTAAAACGAGTTCTGTAGAGTTTCTTAGCCCGTAGGTCAATGTTTGCTAAGGATATTTCGCAAAAGTTGAGATGGCTCAAGTCTAGCTTGTAAAAAGAAGTGCCTCCCAAGTTAGCGATCGCTTTTCCCAAACTAAGAATTGCATCGGGTTGTCCCTGCGAACGAGGGTTGTCTTGGAAAAATTGCAGTATTACAGAGGCGATCGCTACAGCCAAAACACTACTACCTAACCATCCCACGAACCCAGTCAAGGAACCCATCATAGTTTGAGTTGACCGTATTTCTTCCAAATACGGATTGTCCATAGTACCACTTACAGCCCGCACTACTCCCACTGCACCACAAAACAGCATGAAACCACCCAGCAAAAACCCGTTTAACCAGCGAAATTGTCGTTTAAAGCCCATAGCCAGTAATGAACTCGCCAAGCTTAAACCGATTACACTCAACACAGAGGCTGCTGTTAATAAAGTGCCGTATAAAGGGCTAAGTACCACAAAGTTCTCTAGTCCCACCAGCCGCAGACCTACGGCTAAGAGCGGTAAACCCAGCCAGCACCCAAACAATGCCACTAAAATACTCTGCAACCATTGGCTACGCACCCAGTAAACAAACACAGCTAGGATAATTGCCACAATTGCGATCGCCAGATAGCGCAACCCTTGGTAGTCAAATACTAGGTCGAGGGCTAACTTAGCTCCAGCGTTGGCTGCTACTACAGCACATAAGAGGCTCAGTAGTAAGCTTAAGGAAAATATCGCAATTCGACTAGCCGCGGAAAGTCCCAGCAAACATTGCCTGAAGTCCAATTGACTCAGCATCTCTTGATAAACGCGCTTTCCTCGGATATCAATCAAGCGAGGCAGACTAGTTGGTGGTGATACCTGATTCATTCAAGTAAAATAATAGCTATTTTTTATTAAGTAATCGCACGTATTACAATTAGCATAAATTACCATTGGAAGTTTTTTATGGCAAGGATTTTACTGAATAAAATATGGACTGAACTCGGTTGGGTTTGGAAAGAGCTACAAAGTACCGAGACTAATAAAGACAAGCCTCAAGAAAATAATATAGAGTCAACCCGCGTGTCAGGGATTGAACTTGCAAATTTGATTAATAAGCGATTACAACGACGATTTAAGAAGGCCAGTACCCATGTATTCAACGAAAACCATTTGTTAAACGAGAACGATTTGTTACCTTTCAGTTTCTTTGAAACAGGACAACGATCAGGTAAAAGTGTTTGTTGTCTAGTCCGTCGAATTAGCAAACCTGACGACTTAGACAAATTGATCAATGCAGCTAGCCAGAAACCAATA
>JBGTMK010000937.1:0-13239 GCA_041743605.1 Nostoc sp. | reverse complement strand
GCGTCGTCATCAGGATTTGCAAGATATTCCTGCGATCGCTAAATTAGCTCAAGAAAAAGGCGTGTCAGTATACAATATCGTCTTAGCGTGGTTGCGTTCTAAGTCGCCCGCTATTTTGCCAATTCCTGGGGCTAGCAAGGTTTCCAGCATTGAAGACTCAACAGGTGCTATCAATATAAAACTCTCTGATGAAGAAGTGCAAAAAATTGATCGAGCAACTTAACCAATCCAATAGCTAATGTAGATTTAGTGGAAGTTGCCAAAGATTTACGCACCACGTTTAGTTAGTTTCAAACAAGTAGCTAGGCGTAAATAAATTAAAGTTTGTAGTAAGGACTTTAGTCCTGATAAGCCTAGTTCGTAGTGAGCAATTCATCGCTCACTACGAACTAGGATTTGATTTTATATTTAATTATGCCCACCTACTTACCATAATCAACAATTTCAAATTCAAGCTAACAGACTTTTAAAAAACTTCATCAACCCGGTTTATTAAAAAAAACAGGTTTTTTATAAACTATGCTGCCCCTTAAATTAAACTTTATGTAGCATTACCATCTAAGTAATTAATCTAAAAATCATGCAGCCAAATCCTCTCAGCAATAGATCAAAGCAGGTGATAAATGTATTTGCTTTTTTGCTACTGGTTTCCTCATTTTGCTGGCAAAATTCAGTGAAGGCGCAGTCTCAGTTAAATACGCAACTTCTGCCGTTTTTTGATAATGTAGATAACCCCGTTCCTGTTCGTTTCCCCCCAGGACAACAGGTAGATATCACGCCACCTCCACCGCTGCTAAATTCTTTTGACAAGGCTGTACTAAAACTCTGCGGCTCTATTGGTACAAGAGTTAGTTCTAATAATTTTAAACAATTGTTATCTTATTACCCAGATGTATTACAGAAACTTCAGCAAGCTAGCGGTGGTGAACTTCATCCTGGACGTAATAATAAAGTACAATTTCTCGAAGATTTAACCAATATTTGGTTCCAACGTCGGGGGTTTGAGCATATATTTTGTGGTGAAATATATAACGCCAATGATATTGGTGGCTTACATTTTCACGGCAGATATTTACAGTTACAAAATGAAGGAATAGGCGGACGGTTGCCAAATAATCAGGGACGAGAAGAAGTTGTTCCTGGAGTCATTTATACAATGGGTGTAGTCATTAAACAGAAAAATCGGACAGTAACAGATGTCATCAAAGGCTATGGCTACCTCAGCAATGCTGAAGAAATGCTTTTAGATGCCACCAAAATATTTAAGCTCCAAGGCAATAATGAGGGAGCGTGTATTTATAATGTACGTGACCGAGAAACAGGTAAATCCTTTCCTACAGTTTTTATTAGGAAAGACAAAGCAATCATTACCTATTATCCTGATGCTACTCCTCAAGGTGCAAAATGTAAAAGTTAAAATTGATAGATTGCTATAATAAGCGCATCAAGAAAAGACATGATCTTAGAAACAGACCGCTTGTTAATGCGTGACTTTGTAGAGGCAGATTGGCTGGCGGTTTTGGTTTATCAATCTGATCCTTTGTATTTGCGTTACAACTATTGGACACACCGCACACAAAAGGATGTTTGCGAATTTATTCAGATGTTTATTAGTCAGCAAAAAGAGCAGCCACGGACAAAGTTTCAGTTAGCTATTATCCTCAAATCAGAAAATCAGCTTATTGGCAATTGTGGTATTCGTGTAAATGACCCGGAAATGCGGGAAGCAAACATTGGATATGAACTAAACACTCAGTATTGGGGACAAGGTTATGCAACAGAAGCAGCACAAGCCATTTTAAAGTTCGGCTTTGAAGAACTGGGAATGCATCGTATCTGGTCTTGGTGTGTTGCAGAGAATACTGCTTCTGTAAGGGTATTAGAAAAAATTGGTATGCGTCGTGAAGGTCATCTGCGGGAAAAAGAGTTAATTAAAGGCAGATGGTACGACAATTTTCTTTACGCTATCCTTGACCATGAAAGTTTTTCTATTTAAGAGGTAAAGAAATGAATAAACAGATTAGTAAACGTCGTTTTCAGTTTTGTGACTACAACGTGAGTCACAATCAACTTCTAATTCGTAGCCCTAAAAATAAGGAGTTTAATACGAATATAGATATTAAGTTTATCGGCGTATCATACTTAGATATACCTACAACCATGAGGGGTTTTTTATTTTCTGAACCTAGCATTGACGAAGCGAGTAAAATTAAGCTAAATCTTCCTGGTACGACTTTGGAGATATTTGGTCATGAGGCTGAAAAATGGGAAAAACTCAAAGAAGCATACAATAACGAAAATCCATTCATAAATCTAACATAAAGCAATACTTTGCACAAATCTAAGCGAACCCTACAGCTACAGGAGTTTTATATTTAATTCAAGCCACCTACATATTCGGCATAAGTTAAAATAAAATATTGAATACAGTCTTTTATCATGAGTTGGTACTAATGCTATGACGCTTCAAAGGTTGGAACCAGAACTACTTGCCTTAACGCCAAACGAAAAAGCACAGGCGATTCAAATATTAGCTCAAAGCTTAGGCAATCTTTGGCGGGGAATTGAGAAAATTCCAGGGGTATGTGGTGGGGATGCGTGTATTACAGCTACTCGTATTCCTGTTTGGGTATTAGTTAATGCTCGGAATTTGGGTATTAGCGAAGCTCAACTTTTGAAAGACTATCCAACTCTATCTGCAACTGATTTAACCAACGCTTGGGTTTATGCCACCGTATACCCAGAGGAAATCGCAACAGCCATTAAGGAGAATGAAGAAGACTAATGGCTCGTTTGTATGCAGATGAACAGTTTCCTTATCAGGTTGTGGAGTATTTACGTGATTTGGGGCATGATGTTCTTACTGTCCAAGAAGCAGGAAACGCTAATTTAAAAATTCCTGATGACGAAGTTCTTGCATTTGCAAGTAGCAATGAGCGAGTTATTTTAACCTTAAATCGCAGAGACTTCAAACGCTTGCATCGTTTGCAGCACACTCATGCTGGTATTATTATTTGTACAGATGATCCAGATAGAAGTAGATTAGCACAAAGGATTCATACAGCAATTTTGGCGGCAGAACTGTTGGCAAATACATTGATTAGTGTAGTCCGTCCTGTGAGATGAAAAAGATTTTGTAGGTTGAGAAAGATATTTTAAGAATAGTTGAATAAAAATAAATTTGACTTTTAAGCACTCGCCTTGTGAGGTAGATTCAGTTCCAGATTCGGCAGCAAAATATTGAATTAATCTGGCAAGGCGAACAATAGCTCTTTCAGAAACTAATCCGTGGACTGTTTCATGTAATTGCTGAATCCGACTGTTAAAATCCATCAGCATTCGTAATGCAATTTCAGGATTTTCGCCAATAGCTTTTAATAAAGCATCTCGCTCTACAGTGAGAATTTTACAATCAGATTCAGCAGTTACAGTTGCCGGAGAAATTCTATTTCCTAACAAAGCAGGAGCCGCAAAAATTTCTCCAGCAGTTAAGGCGCGGAGAATCGTTTCTTTCCCCGTTGTTGATATTTTGGTAACTTGAATTGATCCACTGACAACAGCATAAAGTTTAGGTGGTAAGACATCACCTTCATGGAGAATAATCTCTCCTTTGGGATGGTGTTGCACCTGAGTGTAAGGTTGCAAACTTATCTTCTCTGCTGTTTCTAAACCTGCAAACACAATAATTTGTGAGAGTTATTCCAGGGATACCTGCATGATTAGCCTGATATTGCAAAGGCTGGACGATGATGAATCCAAGGGTTAGCCGCTTCTAATTGTGCTGCTAGGCTGATGAGTGTGGCTTCTGCGGCAGGTTTACCAATTAGCTGCACACTGATGGGTAAACCTTTACTATCAAAGCCTACAGGAATTGCGATCGCAGGTTGTCCAGTTGCATTCGCGGGCGGACAAGGGGCAACCCATTGAATAATATTTTGGAATGTCTCTTCTGCACTCAGCGAAGCCCATTCCCCAACGCGGATGGGTGAATGTAGATAAACTGGCAATACTAGCACATCCACGGTATCAAAAAATGCGACAATCTGCCGTGCCACTACCTGCATTTGGGAAACTGCTTGGAGGTATTGGGCAACAGAACCGGTGCGTGCAAATAGCCAGCGATTCAATGGCTGCAAGGCTTCAACAGGAAGTCCCGATGCAGCTACCCCAGCTTGCCAGACGATTTGAAATGGTTCAACTAAAGCACTGAAATCCGGGGATTTCTGTTCAACTTGGTGGCCGAGTTGTTCTAATAACTCAACTGTTTGGCGGACACCTTGCTGACAGTTGGCGTCAGCTTCTCCCAAAGGAGAAATGCTAGTGTCAAAAGCAATTCGCAAAGCACCGAGTTTTGTCTGAGTGGCGGCGAGAAATGATGGTTCTGGATTGGGCAACCAGTAAGGATCGCCTGTGACATAGCCAGATATGGCATCCAAAAGGGCAGCAGCATCAGCCACAGTCCGGGCGATGGGGCCGTTGGCGGCAATTCCCGCGAGGCGTTCGCCTACGGGTGCTTTACTCACCCTGCCTCTGGATGGTTTGATTCCCACCAAACCACAACAAGCCGCAGGCCCCCGAATCGAACCACCGCCATCGGAACCTTGAGCGATCGCACACAATCCCGCTGCTACCGCCGCCGCTGCGCCACCACTGGAACCGCCAGGAGTGTACTCTAAATTCCACGGATTTCTAGCTGGGGGAAAACCCGTAGGTTCGCTGTAAGGTAATGAACCTAATTCGGAAGTAGCTGTTTTACCAAGAATAGTAAATCCAGCTTGCTTAATCCGCGCCACAACACCATCATCATAGTTAGGGATATTATTTAGTAATGCCGGATTTCCAAAAGTACAGGTAACACCCGCTACAGCATTGAGGTCTTTAATGGAAATTGGCACACCAAAAAATGGCGGTAATTCTGAGGTAGTTGTCAATAATTCTGTTTTGGCTTTGGCATCTGCGATCGCTAATTCTGCCGTCACCGTAAAATAACTTCCTAATTGGGGATTTAATTGCCCAATCCGTTCTAAATATATTTCTACCAACTCTAGTGGTGATACTTCCCGGCGACGAATTAATTCCGCCAACTCTAGTGCTGAGGTAAATGCTAAATCAACTTCATTCATAGGTTAGTGAATGGGTAATTTTATCTTTCTCTGGGATTTTGAAACTGAAATTGTTACTTTAGCAGGATTTGTGGGAATTATACATTTTATAGCTCCTGAGATTTGTGACTAATTTAGGATACTCAGATCCAACAGACGTGGTTATGTTCTTACTCAAGCCATTTTAATTGTTTTGCATAAACTTTCGACAAATCCCTAAGGGGTATTTATGGCTAACCTAGAAATACTTGTTAGTGAATTGCCAACATTGATTCAGAGTCTAAGACTGACTATTGGCGATTCTAATGAAATCATGGAACAAATTATCCTGATCAATAATGCTCAAGAACAACTACGGAATCTCAAAAAATTAATTGCTCAGGAATTGAGATTTGATCACAGCAAAAATTCTGTGATCGCTACACTTCCTCGAACCGCTACAGTAGCTACTTTGTTTATCCCTAATCTGGGATTAGTAGATCCAGCTATAGCAGAAAAATTTGGTAATTCAAAAACTAAAATTTCATTAGCTGATTTACAATCAAAAATTGATTCTTGGATTGAATGGGGTTATTTCTTACAAGCAATAGCCGCTGATATTCTTAGTGAGATTAAATTGGTAAATCAGCTAAATTCTGATATTAATCATCCAGCTATAGCTACTGAGTTTAAAGCAATTCATAAAAATCTGAGTATAAACTTAGACTTTACAAATTCTAGTATTTTACAACACCAAATTCAAAAAATTAGTAATTCTCAAAAAGAACTCTTACACTTACAGCAAAAATTAAATTATATTTTTAATACTATTAAAACTAGTCGTAGTTTATTAAATATTTTATTAGGAGTGTCTGCTTTTTATGGTAAATCTGGCTTTGCTTTAGAGTGGTTAGATGATGACCACGAATTAATTATATCGAGTGAGGGGAAATTTCAAGAATTAACAGACATTCTCAATGATTGTGACTTTTTCCAAGAACAGATTGCTGCTTTAATTATTCAGAGTAACGTTTTAAGTGAACAGGCAGAACAAGCTCTGAAGAAGATTGAACAGGAAAGTATTGAAGAACCAATTATTAGACAGCAAGTAGAAATATTATCAAAGTTATCGACACAAAAAATAGTCCGTTCAGCTTTGATTATAGCCTCAAGTTTATTAATCTTGGGTTTTGGCGGTTGGAAAATTAAACAGCAAAGTCCACAATTGCAACAGATTAGTCTGAGTTTTACTCAAGAAGGAAGTGCGAGTGCTAAGTTTAAATCTGCTCAAAAACTCGGAATGGAAGCTGCTTCTCTAGTTCAAAATCCACCGCATCCTCTAAAAGTTTGGCAAGAAGCAGAAACTAAATGGCATCAGGCAATAATACTATTGGATAGTATTCCTGATAAAACATCAATTAATGACCAAGCCAAGAAGAAATTGGCTTACTATCAAATTAACTACAAATCCATCAGTAAAAGAGTCTTAATTGAAAAGAAAGCTGTAGCAAACTTAGAATCAGCTAAAAAACTAGCAATAGAAGCTAATTTATTTCTTCACAATCCACCTCATTCGCTACTAGTTCGGCGGCAAGCACAAGGTAAATGGAAACAGGCAATCAATTTATTAGAAGCTATTCCAAAGAGTACCTCTGTCTATATACAAGCTAAAGAGTTGCTTCCTATTTATAAAAATAATTATGCATTTACTAAGTAAGTCGGCGCAAATAATCATTACTGACTCGTAAGTAGAACGGCGTGAATAATTCAAGGTTTGTAGTGGGGACTTTAGTCCTCTCTTAAGGGCTAAAGCCCTTACTACAAGCGAATTCAACTAAATTTTACATTACTTAATGTAGTTTGGTTTTTTCTCGCCGACTTACTTAGTTGTGCTTTAGCGCTAAAGCGCAACTACGAGCCAAATACAGAGATTTGACTTTTCGTTACATAGTTTGGTTTTTTTCGCCGACTTACTTAGTAAAATATAGCAGTGCTAAATAATTTGAAACATAGCTGAATTCTTACTATTTTACGGATAATTTATTGCATCATTGCTTTGGTTACTATAGCAATCTATATATTGAGAACTAATCCACCCTTCTCTTCCTACAACTCTGGTGTTTGAAGTATTAGTCACACGCACATTAACCCAAGGTGTTGGGGGGTCTTGAAGTGATACAATATGAGGCTGAAGTAATGTGACATTATTTCCATTATTTAAACCTGCTGTTGACTTTCCGCCAGCTGTAGCACGTAAAGCTAATTGCCCTGATTTCAAACCAGTTACTTGGCACGTTGCAGGCTTAACTTGAGCTACATTGCCAGTACATTTTAAGCTATTACTACTCATCCAACCTTCTAAGTCTTTTTCCGCAAGACTATTTGTATCGATAACCCTAACGTAAATCCAATTTTCAATACCTTTAGCTAGTACTTTTAACTTTGCGTCTTCATATAAAGTAATTATGCCTCCATCTTGAATTAGTCCTTGCGGTTTTTGTAGGTATAAAAAAAGTGCTTCTTCATATCCTAGTTTCTTGGCTTGACAAGTCACTTGTCTGTTAGGACTTTTTGGAGTAGCAGCGTTTGCTATTGGTAACAAATTAAGAGTAGAAAGCCACAGATAAAATACAGTAAAAGAAATGTGAGGTAGAGATTTAAGAAAATTTGCCATTTGGAGTAAAGTAAGTACAAGTGTTTTTTCCTACCTTATCCGTGATAAATTTCATCGTCCAGCATAATTTTACCTAAATCGATAAGGCGAAGAAGACAGGATTTAAACCTGAGTTGGTATTAATATTCTCTGCAATATTCTCTGCGTTCTTCTGCGTTTACCTCCGTGAACCTACCTGAAGCGCATCTACTTTCATAAAAATAAAGATTTAAAAAAATAAAGAGGCAAATCGCCTTATTTTGACGCTTCACCTCTCTCAACAACAGATAATTACAACTAACAATTACAACTTAGAACGGTCAGTCAAAATCTCATAACCATTGTCTGTCACTAATACTGTATGCTCAAACTGAGCCGACAAAGAATTATCCATAGTGACTGCTGTCCAACGGTCAGATAATGTGCGCGTATGTCTAGAACCCGCATTTAAAATTGGCTCAATTGCCAGTGTCATCCCCGCACGGAGTTTAACATTTGGCATCTCGCGGGTACGGTAGTTAAATACTGAAGGTTCTTCGTGCAAGTTACGACCGACACCGTGTCCAGTGAACTCTTCAACTATACTAAAGCCGTTAGCTTTCACATGGTCTTCAATTGCGCCAGCTAAGTCAAGTAGGTATACACCAGCCTTAACTTGTTCAATGCCCTTATATAAAGCTTCTTCTGCTACGCGAATTAATTTAGCAGCTTCTTGTGTCACTTCACCGACAGCAATTGAAATGCAAGAATCACCATGAAAGCCTTGGTAATAAGCACCTGTATCTACTTTTAATACATCCCCTGCACGAATAACTTTCTTGGGACTAGGAATGCCATGTACAGCTTCATTGTTAATGCTGGAGCAAATAGAACCTGGAAAACCGTGATATCCTTTGAAACTCGGTGTTGCACCCATTTCGCGGATACGTTTTTCTGCATAAGCATCTAAATCAGCTGTAGTCATTCCCGGCTTTACTAGCTCGGAAATTTCTTTTAAAACAGTTGCGACAATTGTCGCTGATTGCCGCATGATTTCAATTTCACGTGGCGATTTAATTTCAATTCCTCGGCGTTGTTTTTTCGCAGGTGCAGGCTGAGTAGCTTGAGAAAGTAAGTTACTGAAAATGTTCATAGGAAATTAATAATTACTGGTGGCTCTGCCGCTGAAGTATGAATGCTTTCTCTAGATTACTTGAGAAATAATATCTATAATTTAAGTTATCTTAATCTCTGATTGGTATTCTTCCAGTTTAGCCGCTAACGTATATAGAATAACACATTCACATACTCTTAATGTGTTGGACTTGAATCAAAACTGCCATAACTTATTTTTGGATACACACTATAGTATCTAGATCAATTATCTTTAATTGAAACATTAGACGGCTACCAAATACTGAGTCGAATAATTTTTAATTATTGATGGCAATCTCTCCAGTCATACCTGCTTCCGTATGTCCCGGTATTGAACAACGCAAGCCATAAGTACCAGATTTCAGAGGCACAAATACCCATTCGGCCTCAGCACCAGGCTTAAGTTCTAGTTCGTGAATGGCTCCTTTAATTTCTACTTTGCCTGCTTGGACTTTTTGTGTCCAGATGCCATCGGCAAAATCTTTAGCAGTAAAATAGTGCTTCAGTTGGCTGGGATTGGTAAGTTGTAGTTGATAGCGTTTGCCAGCCAGGAATTCCAAATGATTTGGCTCAAACTTGAGTTCGTTAGCCGAATTACCCAAGCTAATTGTAATTTCTGTAGCTGGTTGCTTGAGCAAATCGCCAGATAAATTTGCCGCCATTGCTGGAGTAGCCGTGATGAAATTTAGTCCTAGAAATAACGTTAATATCACGTAGTTGCACCGTAATATTTGTAGCCAAGCAGTAGTTGTGAAAGTAAGAGATGTAACTATGATTTGGTATAAATGGCTGTAAGTTATCATCAGTAGTTCTCAAAAGGCAATGCTATTAATAGGTAGCGGGAAAAACCACTTTACCCATTCTTTCTATTATCCATGCCTAATGCCCATCTCTACTAGTGTGTCCACTTTAAATTGATGGGTAAGAAAGTTAGTAGTAAGGACTTTAGTCCTTATTTTTTAAGCACTAAAGTCCTTACTACAAACCCTCAATAACTTGACAAAGTACTACCTAATGCTTTTTTCTGCCAATACAGATGGCCCAGCAGTAACGACCACGATTTTATCTGGGTGGAGTAACTCACGAGCCGCTTGATTAACTTGCTCAAGGGTAACTTTCTGGATTTTATCAGTGAAGGAGTGCAATTCTCCTTTCTCTAGTCCATACACCTCATTCATCAGAATTCTATCTGTTAATTCTTCAGGGTTTGCCAGGGAAACTTTGTAGTTGCTGATGAGGGTGCGTTTAGCTGTTTCTACTTCCAGTGCAGTGACACCTTGTTGATGGATTTGCTGTAGCATTTGGCGAGTACTAGCGATCGCTTTACTGCTATCTTCTGGACTAGTTTGCATTTCTATCAAAAATGTCCCTGAATTCTTCCCAGCTTGGAAGGAGCTATAAATTCCATAGCTCAAACCTTGGCGATCGCGCACTTCTGCACCTAGTCTACTAGATAGGGTATCGCCTCCCAAAATTTGGTTCAATACTAAGGCTGAGTGAAACCGAGGATCATAGCGGTTAATACCGGTGTAACCCATATATGTAACGGCTTGGGCTTTATCTGGTAAAACTGGGTTGACACTCACTATTTTCTCCGGCATTGCTACCGGGGGATATTTTAATGTTGCTGCTTGGCCGCTAACTTCCCAGTTACCAAATTCATTTTTAATGAGCGATCGCACTTTGTCTAGATCAAAATCTCCCACCAGCGCTAGCACTGTCGTATCTGGACGATAATGTTTAGCTTTGAAATCAATCACATCCTGGCGCTGAATCTTCTCTAAACTTTCCTCTGTGGGAAAGGTGTGTAAGGGATGTTTTTTCGGATAAATTGACTGGACAAATATTCTTCTAGCTACTTCTGACGGCTCATCTAATTCCAGTTGCAGATCAGTTAAAGTTTGTTGACGATGCAATTCCAATTCTTTTGCTGGAAAGGTACTATTTTTAACAACATCTGCCAATATCTTAAGAAGGATCGGCAAATCCTCGGCTAAACTATCACCCTCAATCCGCACACCTTCGCGGTAAGCTTCAAAGTCTAAACTCGCCCCTCGTTCTGCCAATATTTTGGCAATAGTGAATACATCTTTGCTATCAGTGCCACTTAGCAAATTCTCTGCTACAAAAGCAGCCAGTCCAGCTTGCTCATCTGGATCGAATTCCGTCCCGGCTTGAATGTGCCCGCTCAGAGTAACGGTGGGAGTACTATGATCTGATAACAGTAATATCCGTAGTCCGTTAATAAATTTAAATTCCTGTGGTAAGACTTGAGCGATTGCATCTGTAGCCAAATCCACAGGCGGTAAATATTTCATCACCTCAGAAGGAAGCACAGGTGCGCCAGGAGAGAAATTTTCTGTAGTTTGGGCTGAGTCTGGTTTGTCACCAACTTCTGTTATTAACTTCTGAGTTGGTTCAAAAAAACCTACTGTCCGTGCTTCTTCTGTTAGGTATTTGTTAATCACAGCGACAACATTCGTTGGCTTCACCAGACGAACATCTGCTAAATAGCGGTCTGTGTAGCGATAATCACCAACAGTTGTCTCATCAGTGCCCAATCGCATTGCTTGAGAGGTGATATCACGGTTACTCAAAATTACATCTGCTGTTAACTGGGTTTTGGCTCGTTCTACTTCCTCAGATGTCACACCTTTTTCTGCTACATTAGCGATCGCACGACTCAACACTGAGTCAATTTTTTTCAAATCTTGTTTAGCTCCAACCGTTACCAACACCTCATACCAGCCAGATTCTCGCAAACTGGTAACGGATGCTGTAACTTCACTAGCTAAACCTGATTCCACTAATGCCTGATAAAGTCTAGAATTCCGCCCCTCTGTCAAGATGTAATCCATCACATCCAGCGCAGGTACATCTGGTTGATTTGCATCGGGTAGCGGATACACAACTTGTAAAAGTCTTCCTGCTCCAGGTTCTCGCAATATTATGGGAGTGCTGTTAGCGGTAGCGGGGCGTTTAGCCCGTGCTGAGTGCTGAGTGCTGAGTGAAGGAGAAATAACTCCTGTCCCCTGCTCCCTGCTCCCTGCCCCCTGCCTCCTCGGTAGTTTGCCAAACACCTCTTTAATTGTTTCCAGGGTGTTTGCAGTTTGAAAATCTCCAACAATTACTAAGACGGCATTATCAGGAGTGTAAAAATTGCGGTAATATTTTTGTACCTGCTCAACTTCAAATTTTTCGACATCAGCTTTGGTACCACCTACAGGCAACCCGTAAGCATGATTGGGAAACACCGCTTGCATGACGGCGCGGTTGAGGCGATATTCTGGGCTATTTTCGTAACCTTGCAACTCGGAAATTACTACCCGCTTTTCACTCGCCAGTTGTTCTGGCTCAATCTGGGAATTTTGCATTCTGTCCGCTTCCAGCACTAAGAGCGCTTTTAGCTTGTTTCGTTCCACAGTACCGTAATATGCAGTTTGGTCATAGCTGGTAAAAGCATTGGAATCACTACCCAAAGCACTAAACAAACGTCCAAATTGAATCGGACGATTTTTCGTGCCTTTAAACATCATGTGTTCCAGCTGGTGGGCAATGCCATTCACGCCCGGTTCTTCATTACGTGAGCCAACCTTGTACCACACCTGCACCGTCACCACTGGCGCAGTATGCACTTCTTTTGTCAGGATAGTTAGACCATTCTCCAGCACTGTCTTACGGACATTTTCTGTCAGTGTTGAGGGCATTATTCTTTTTGCTATCAAGGTTGACTGGTATTTTTCTTTGTTAGATGTGGTTGTATGTTGGCTATGAGCAGGTTGATCACTCAGTAAAAAAACCGCTACTAGCCATAAGCTTAAAAGTAATAACGGTAAAGGATATTTATAAAATCTGGAAAATCCATACATCTATTTAGTAAATATATCTGTAATTTAAGTTACATAATTATTTTGGAAAGTGACCATAATTTAATCTGGCAAAAAAATCTGTTGCCTCAGTAACAATACAGAAAAACAATATATTAGCAATAAAGGTAATAAAAAAGCTAAATTATGGCAGTTTTGCTAAAACTCGAATGAATTCCAGAGGTAAACCATCAGTATCGGCGATGAAAGCTACTTCGTAAATGCGATCGCCTATTTGCTGTTGTGTCGGTTCTAAAAGTACTTTCAACGGTTGTAATTCTTCGGGTTGATTCTCAGCAGCTAATAATACACGTTCTTGTAAATTTGTCAACCAGCTAGGTAAATTTGGTGTAATATCAGTTAAATCAAACGAGAGATGATAATATCCCACATAATGTTCGTCAGCAAACGCATCTGGGGCTGGTTTTGGTTCGGGAATTTGGATCAGTTCAATTCTGCCGCCCAATCCTTCCATCCAACAAGCCAGGGTGTAGCCTGTAGTAAA
>JBGTMK010000936.1:0-13740 GCA_041743605.1 Nostoc sp. | reverse complement strand
GTGGACTAAAAGCCTTTCTTAGTCCACTTTAGTGGACTTTTGCTATTAGCCTCAGAATTTATTCTGAGGCGGGCTACATGAGAATGAAATAGCCCTGGGCTAGGGGGGATCTAATTCTATACAGCTTCATACAAAATTGGTATTACATATAATTAGTTAATCTTTTTCGATAACTTTACTATATCCAGAAAAAACAAAATGTATATCTCTGCTTCCTTTACTTTTATCAGGCCACTTAACCCAATAATGGTTTTCCTCAAAACGGACATCTAAAACTGGGTAAATACCTGGTTCAATATCAAATACAGAATCTTTTGGCAGTTCTGATGCCTGTTCTGTAGAAGGTTTCAAAACAGTTTTTGTTGTGATTTCCAAAACGTATTTTTTATCAGATTTGAGTTCATCATCATCTGAGTTACCAATTAATCCATCTTTAATTGCCTCTGCCATTTTTTCAGCATCAAAGCGATCCATATCTACTTTGGCGTCACAAAAGCAACATTCAATTAAAATAGCGGGCATTTGTGTATTCTTCAGAACAAAAAAACCTGCATTTTTAACCTTTCTATCATTAAATCCAAGTTTAAGAATCTCTTTCAAAACTGATTGAGCAATACCTTTTGATGTATTACTAGTGGCGAAAATTTCTGTACCATTGACTTTAGTATTGAATTTATTAAAGTGAATCGAAACAAAGACGTTAACGTTATTATTATTCGCTTTATTGACTCGCTTTCTAAGAGAATCATTTACACTACTAGCACTTGTAGGAGTGCAATCAACAACGGTATGACCTGCTGCTTTGAGTTTTTGGATCAGTAGTGTCCCAACTGCTTTAGTTAAAACATCTTCTTGTTTGATGCCTGTTGCTCCTGTATCGTGAGGAGGGCAATTGTGTCCGATGTCAATACCAAATTTCATCTGGTTGATTTCCTTTTTAGAGATTGAGAGGTATAAATGATTTCACTACACTGTATTAACCCAGATGCGATCGCACTGTCAGCCCCTAACTACCTTACTGGTATACAATAACGAAGTTGAAAGCTGGAAACTTACCATAATCGTTAAGGGATAAACACAAATATACTGCTTAGACAGTGAGGGCTGTCAGTGATAACACGTGAGTACAGGACGCAAACAATAGCCGAAAAGCAGGGTATTAACCCAGAACGCCTATAGTTTTGCGTAAGTCCTACAGTATGGACTGTAAAGAAGTCTAAATATATAAACAAGTTTGACTAGATAGATTCCTGATGAGAGGGGAGAAATCTTTCCTTGATTAATAAAAGATAATATTTGGGTAAAAAATGCGATCGCTTAATAAATGCTTCGCCAAGCTTTCACCGTTTCTTTGCCAATTTGGCTGTCAACAGTTTGACCTCCTTCCAAGACTAGTCTGATGTCTAAGTTCTCATCTGGAGCATTTTTTAAAGCAGTGGCTAATTCTTGACTGACAGCAAACGTACCGGTTGACCCGTCTAATTGAAAAACCTTTTCCCTGACCTTGAGCAAAAGTTTATCGACTTTTTTGGTAGTGGCAAACCCAAGAAAGTCAGTTCTGGGATATACATGACCTGCGGTGTAAAAATAAGAACTGGCTTGACCAGAATTTACTGTTGTCAGTACTCGAATGCTCGAAGGAGTCCACAAACTAATAACTTGCTTTGAACCTCCACGGTATAAATTACCACCTAATGAGTTGCGATCAAAAACTCCAAGAAACTCTCCTTCAAAAGGGTCAACGATTTTCACGGGTTTCGACCAAGGCACATTCATATCGGGGGAGAGTCCTGCTGATTTGACTACTGGCAAATCGCTTGATGCTTGGGCAAGTTTAGCTACTTCTTGAACAGTGAAAGCAATACAAAGTTCAGGGGAAAGTACAGCCAAGCTAGCCCCAAAAAGAAGAACTGAAATCGTTTGTGGTAACTTCCTCATAAGTCAGGGGTAATCCTCAACTAGTTCTTACTGCAAAACCGTTTGCCTCACTTCAACTGGTTCACCCGTCAAGCTAAAAGGGCGAACTTCGGTAATTTTTACCTTCACTAACTGCCCTTTGAGTTCTTTGATATTGCCATTAAAAAAGGTCAAACGATTACCGCCAGTGCGTCCCATTACCTGAGTTTGATCTTTAGGATTTTGGTCTTCTACTAAAACTTCTTCAATGCGGCCAAAGTAACGTTGCGATCGCTCTGCTACTTTCAAGTTTCCCAGATGATTGAGCCTTTGCAAGCGATCGCTTTTAATTTCTTCACTCAGTTGATTATCCCACAACGCGGCTGGTGTCCCTGGACGTGGTGAATATGCTGCTGTATTCAACATATCAAAGCCAATATCTTCTACCAGTTTCAGGGTATTTTCAAACTGTGCTTCTGTTTCCCCAGGAAAACCAACAATTACATCGGCACTAATGGAGGCATCTGGCATATATCGGCGAATGGTATCGATAATCCGACGATATTTTTCATGGGTATAACCCCGCGCCATTGCCTTTAAAAGTTCATTATCCCCAGATTGAAAAGGAATGTGGAAGTGTTCGCACACTTTGGGCAACTCAGCACAAGCTTGAATTAACCTCTCCGTAAAATAACGGGGGTGACTAGTAGCAAATCTTAACCTTTCAATCCCCGGCACATCATGGACGTAATAAAGCAAATCTGTAAAATTGTTCAGATGCCGACCTTCTGGTGTCACTCCAGGTAAATCTCTGCCGTAAGCATCAATATTTTGACCGAGTAGAGTAATTTCTTTGTAACCTTGCCGTCCTAATTCTTCCATTTCAGCCCGGATAGCTGACGGTGTGCGAGATTGTTCGACACCGCGCACATTGGGAACAACGCAATAGGTGCAGCGTTCGTTACAGCCATAAATCACATTCACCCAAGCTGTCACTCTACTATCCCGTCGCGGTTGGGTGATATCTTCAATAATGTGAACTGCTTCGGTTGCGACAACTTGGTTGCCCTCAAATACCGACTCCAACAAATCTTTCAGACGGTTGGCGTGTTGTGGCCCCATTACCAAGTCTAATTCTGGTACTCGCCGTAACAGTGCTTCTCCTTCTTGCTGGGCAACGCAACCAGCAACAATAAGGGTTAAATCAGGCTGCTCATGTTTGCGCTTCGCTTGTCTGCCGAGGTAGGAATATACCTTTTGTTCAGCATTATCCCGAATTGTACAGGTATTGTAGAGAATCACATCTGCATTATTTGGATCTTGGCACCACTCAAAGCCCATGTCTTCCAAAACGCCAGCCATGCGCTCTGAGTCAGCTTTATTCATCTGACAACCGAAGGTAGTAATGTGATATTGGCGTTTAGAAGTGGTCATGGGCAATTCTGCTGAATCAGCGTAATGAATTTAAAGGTTTATTTCTTTTATTCTATAACGCTCTTAACCTGCTTCAGGAGTGCTGTTAGCGGTAGCGGGGCTTTAGCCCGTGCTGAATAAAAACCTGAATAAGTTGCTACCTGCAAGCGTTAGCGGTGATGAAATTCTACCTCTTTCTCCAGAATCTTGATGTCATATTTCCCAAAGAAATCGTGCCCTAGTAAGCCAATGCTTCCTTTTGGTGCGATCGCAACCTGAAGATTATTGGCTGTCACTCCACCGACTGCTATAGATTTTACCTTACTGGTTGGAAATTCTACTTCGCTACCATCGGCAATTTGGGCTTGCATTGAACCTGTAGCCTGTAGTTCAAGTGTATTCGCCATACCTTGAGTGATAATGGTTCCACTAGCACCTGTATCTACAATCATTTCAAAGGTTTTTTTGTCGTTGAAGGTGACATCAATTACAGGAGTTCCACCAAAGCGGCGTTTGATTGAGACTCGAAAAACTTTGTTATCTGAAGGTGCGGCTATATTACTACTATTGCCACAAAGCCTTCCCAATCCAACGGTCTTGCCAGAGGAGTTTATCATGTAACAGGCTCCTGGATCGTCAGCCGTTGCCCGATGAGAGAATGCTAAAGATATCAGCGTCGGCATGAGTGCGATCGCAGCTAGGTTAACGGTCGTAGTCCAACGCCTCCAAGCATTCTTCATATTATATTAGCCTCCAGCTTTTGTGATATTTTTTAATAACTAAAATCATCGTAATGGCTGCAAAACAGAGTCTTGAAATTCCAGATTTTTAATATATAAAAGCAGCTTTAATTAATTGATGCTAAACAACAATTTTAACTTTTTTTTTGATTACTATAGTTTTCTATGATATTCACGCTACTTCTGTACTTTGCTTAACCCAACCTACAATTCAAAGCCTCTCTCCTTTTAGGAGAGAGGTCAAAATGTATTGCATACAAACGATAACTGCTATAAGAAAGCTTTTTATATATATGTTTCATCAGATAAAATTGCATCTTACTCAATATATCTTACCTAGAATTACTGATTATAAATTAAAGATTAGGTAAAGACATGATAAAACTACTTAGAGCATATTAAATCTGGCATAATAAAAAGAAATTTGCTAGCTTACTCAAGGTTTGCTGCTGCATTTACAGCAGTTGCGATCGCATTTTTAACAGCAATATCTCTTTGTTCTAAGATGATATTTTCACCAACAGTACGCGAAGCAACTACACCGCAAATAGCTGCTGCTGCAAAATTATACACTCCTGCCATTTTGAATAGTGTGCCGGATTCCATCTCATAATTCAAGATATTCAAGCGCCGATATTCTTCTGTAATGCCATGCAGCGATCGCATTAAATATGGATTTGCTGAATCAGTGCGTTCTTGTCCTTCGTAAAAAGTATCAACTGATGCCGTAATTCCGATGTAATGTTCAATCTCTAATTCTCGTGCGGCTTTAACTAAAGCGACTGTCAAAAAAGGATCGGCTGCGGCTGGATACTCCACAGGTGCAATATCATTCGCTGCACCTTGGCGACACAATGCTGCACTGCTAATAACAACGCTACCGACTGGGATATAAGGTTGAATTGATCCGCAAGTTCCAATGCGAATAATTTGCCTGATTCCTACTTGTACCAACTCATTGACAACAATACTTAATGAAGGCGCACCCATACCACTTGTAGCTGATAAGATACTGCGACCATTCGGTAAGTATCCCACATAGCTATTGAGTCCGCGATTTTCTGACAACACGCGTACATCTTGTAGATAAGTTTGGGCAATTAGGTGCGATCGCTCTGGATCACCAGATAATAGTGCAATGCTAGGAGGTGATGAACCTAAATCATCTTGCCCAAAGCCAATGTGATAAAAGCGTTTATTTGCCATTCAATGATACTTGCACGTTCTTATCGTCTCTTACCACTCCCATCGACCGATATCAGGTGCCGAACCGGAGTAAGCAAGTCCTACATAAGTTCCTCTATCCACCACAAGACTGCGTGACGAAGCCGGCTTGTAGTAAGAGTTCCAACGGTCGCCCGTACTTCTAAATCTTGGATCACCCTGGATGTTTGTCGCATTAACCGCGAATCGGATCTGCCAACTTGGCTTTGCTGGGTTCGTATTTCTGCGGAGATTATTAGTGAAAGCAATGTTCTTACCTCCTTGTACATCGTCTCCTTGAGAGTTCAAGAACACATTATTTTTGATCGATATCCTGTCTGCGGAGTCGAGTTGTAAGCTATTCCCTAAGTTATCGAACACATTGTTGTGAATCTTGATGTTGGAAGCTGAATCGGGAATGAAGATGGCAGCACTTTTCCCGAAACTAAATTGAACTTTACGAGCAACATTTGCGAAAATATTATTGTGGATGTTGATGTTCTGATTTTCTATACTTCCGCCCCATGCTTTCCCTCCCCAGATCGCAATACCGAAGCCCTTATCCTGAAAGTAGGAGTTAGATATCTCGACTCCGCTCAAAGCAACTTCGATTGACTCCTTAACACTCTGTCCGTCAATATCTTTTATTCGTACATTTCGCATCTTGAGATTACTTGGGTGTTTAGCTGTCGGCTGGTATTCATTCATTACTGAATGATTGACCATCGATAACCACGTATTACAGGTAACATTGTAGATTTCGTTTCCATAACTCAAATTCCAAAGTTCAATGGAAGCATCCTCGCTCCACTGGGAATCAACTTCTGGAACCTGGATGTCGCAATCGTGAATTTTCACGTTACGTAGATGACCTACATGCATAAACTTTATGCCGTATCCTTTATTTTCTCGGATAGTAATGTTGTAGATGTTGGCACCATCTAGCCCTCCAAGTCTCAGGTTCCCGGTAGATCCTCCCGATACCCAATCTGCTGCGGAGTTGATAAATGTGCAATCATGTATTGTTGTGTTCTTCATCCACTTTCCCTCTGAAAGCGGGACAAACCACCACATATCGCCACGAGTAAAAACTGCACCACTGTGCTGGAAATCTTTGAATGTGACATTATGCACAGTCACGTTGTTACGATTTTCTACCCAGATGCCGGCTTTGATGGTTTTGCCGTTCCCATTTATGGTGAAGCCGCCTAACCTCTGATTACCGTCTGTCGCCCCAATCATCTCCGAAGGAGGGCCGTACCGAGGGCTAGAGCCGGAGTAGCTAGGCGAGACAAGCTGAATAATACTTCCATGATGCGAAAGACTCCAGTTGCTACTACCTGTGTTTACTCCTGGAGCAGGAATTGCACCGTTGCTAGTGATAGTCACGCTCGATTCACCTGCTCCCTCGATATTCACTCCTGGCAGAAGTACCGTCGCTTCCGTCTCCCTATAGACACCTGGGTTCAAATAAATCGTGTAGTTTTTATTCGGTTGAACTCGTTTTGCTGCATACGCCAACGTCCTCAATGGCTTGCCTAGCGATCCATCTCCTTTAGTATCGCTTCCCGTGGGAGACACGTAGACGTATAAGCTTGTGGTAGGTTGGGTAGCCGCGACTTTAAGATTAGTCCTTTCACCATCCTTCTCCCTAAACAAATAGAAAAGGTTGATATTACTACCATTAGGAGGAATCTTAAAAATCAGGTCTTTATCATTTGCGCCTCCCCCATAACTCGTACCATAAAGGTTACTATCGCTGCCTGAAGTCGAACCATCGGACTTATTACTGCTATTAAACGAGTGAGTAACGGTAGGTGTAATGTTATCGATCGCAGGAGTTTTCTGCGTAGTTACTAACTGGGTTGTGACTACAGCTACGAAAACAACAGTAGTTAAAGCTGCGTAGGAAAGAAGAGAGCGTAGAGTCTTAATCATTACTCAAAGGAGGGAAAGACGATGGACGGAAGGGAGGGGATAAACGAGGAAAGAATGACAGGAAAAACAACAGTATAATCAGGGTTCAGGGTTTCAGCTTATCCCGAACTCAGGTTTGCCATTAAGGAATGACCGAAAAAAAAGGATAATTGCCGCATCTATGCCACCATCCATTATGGTGGATCGGCAAATGAAGCGCTACCTACCATGTGCCGCGTTTGGCGTTCATCAACAAAATGGATTGGACGGGAGCAGATCCATTTCGTATAGTACAGAGAATATGTGACGCTTACTTCTGGTATGGCTACTTTTACAATGGAGTTTGTCTGCTATCGCCAGTCGTGAACGTAATTGAAGTAGTTTAAACGCAGATATGTCCGAGAAATTTATGTTGCCGCGTTCTGTAAGGTGTTGAGTTACTCAAAAACAATTGAATCATAATAGAACTGAGAGGTTCATCATCAGGATTGCCAAAAGATGTATCAAACTGACCCGCCGCGATCGCCAAAAGATGTATTGCCGACCATGTATGATCTTCCCAGTGAAGACCCAGAGGAGCCTGGTTTGCCCGATCAGTTTCATTTATTGCAACCTCGTCTGTTAGACGAAACCTTTCGTCCACCAAGTTATCCTAGCGACGAGATATTTGTTGCTAGCGATCTGAATCTTTATTATGATCCGCGCTATCCACTGTGGTACAAGCGACCAGATTGGTTTGCCGTTTTAGGTGTTTCCCGTCTCTATGAACAACGAGATTTACGTTTAAGTTATGTCGTTTGGCAAGAGGGCGTTCATCCTTTTATTGTGGTTGAATTGCTGTCTCCCGGAACTGAAAAAGAAGACTTAGGGCAGACATTGCGAGATATCAAGCAACCACCAGGAAAATGGGAAGTGTATGAGCGTATTCTACGTGTTCCTTATTATGTAGTATTTGATCGGTACAAATATAAATTAAGGGTGTTTAAGTTAGATGGTGGTCGTTATGCTGAGATAGTACTGTCAGAGTCACGCTTCTGGATACCAGAACTAGAATTAGGCTTGGGTGTGTGGCAGGGACGCTATCAAGATGTAGAACAGCCCTGGTTGCGGTGGTATGATTGGACAGGCTGTTGGGTATTGACTTCTACAGAACAAGAAAGACAACGGGCTGAACAGGAAAGACAACGGGCTGAACGATTGATTGCACAATTGCGATCGCTAGGCGTTGAACCCGATTTAGATTAGCTTTTTGCCTACCCTATAGCCCTGCAAACCACTCATAGCCCTGATCTTCCCAATAGCCTTTAGTAGGTAACAAATTGCTGACGAATGTAATTTGAGTTACCCACTTGCTTTGCTTGTAACCTAGTTTAATTGGAGATGCTAGGCGCATAGGCGCACCATTATCAACTGATAAGGGTTGTCCATTCTTTTGATAAGCCATGAGAGTTTGAGGATGTATAACAGAGGCAATATCCCAACTTTCATAATAGCCATCAGCAGATTTGAAGTAGACATAGCGGACGTTTGACTTAGGCTGTACCAGCGCTACTAAATCTCGTAATCGCACACCTCCCCATTGAACGATCGCAGCCCAGCCTTCAACACAGACATGGCGAATCACCATTGAAGTCAAGGGAAGTTCTTGAATATCTGCCATACTCAATTGCATCGCGTTATTAACCTCACCATCAATTGTTAGGCGAAACTGCGCCGGATCAATTTGTGGGGTGAAATCAAAGGTATTAACCAGCAATTTATCTGCTTCTATGGCGCTGACAGGAAATTCAGGTATAGGTTTTTGAGTTAGCAAGAGTGCTTCAAGACTTTCGTTTAGTGGCTCAGATATTTGCCGCAAATTATCTGAAAACAAATTTGTTCCACAGCCACCAAGAAGAAAGCCTACCCCTGAAAGTCCAGATACTTGCAATAAGCGACGACGGGATAGGGTACGTTTGGGAAAAATCAGACTCATAAAACCTCTACAGAAACATAGATTTCACTAAAAATTTATCCCTTGAGAAAATTTAGTTAATTCTCAGCATTTTCTCAGGTATCTATGGCACGTCAAAGCCACAGCCTAATTTAAGTATTCTTTCAGCTAAACCTCATTTTGAAGTGAACGAACGCGACTTAGCATAAATAAATTGATGTCTCCGACGGCAAGCTACGCAATCCAATTTATATGTGTAATATTTCTATTAATCAATAACTTTTGCGCTTTAATACTTCTGGAACAAAGCGACTTTTTAGCAACTGCTGAGAATATTTATGCAAATCTGATTATCACATCAGCGCTAACTAGCAATTAGGGTGGGCACTGTTACCCACCCTCACACTCTAACTTGCTACTGCTTCAGCAGGGGCTGCCTCAGCAGCAGTTATGGGTAAATAAACACTAACCTTTTTACGGGTTTTGCCCTTTCTCTCAAACATTACAACACCGTCGATTAGAGCAAACAGAGTGTCATCGCTACCAATACCGACGTTGTTACCAGGGTGGAATTTAGTACCACGCTGACGCACGAGAATGTTTCCTGCACGCACAACTTGACCGCCATAACGCTTTACACCCAGACGTTGGGCATTAGAATCACGCCCGTTGCGTGTACTACCTGTTCCTTTCTTATGAGCCATGATTTCCTCTTGTGTATCTTCTTAATTATTATTATTCAACAGCAGTTTCAACTTCTTCGGCAGGAGTCTCATCGACAACAGGGGTTTCCTTCTCCGGTGCTTCTTGAGAAGCAAACACTGCACCATTAAGGGTGATGGAGTCAATCATAAGTCTGGTAATTTCCTGACGATGCCCCCGTTTTTTGCGGGTTTTCTTTTTCGGCTTCATCTTGTATACCAGGACTTTACGACCTCTGTAATGTCGCATTACAGTCCCTTCTACAGTCGCACCTGTCACTAGTGGCTGTCCAATGGTGACTTCACCATCGTGCTGCACGAGTAATACAGCGTCTATTGTAACTTTTTCATCTGGTTCGATCGCAAGCAGTTCAATATCATAAAACCGCCCTGGCTCTACTCTTATTTGTTTGCCGCCAGTTTCAATAATCGCGTAGGTCATGGAATTTTCCTTGAGGTTGCCGTACAGGTAGCTGGTTTTTATCTCTGTAGAGACGCTTTTGCCAGCTTTTGTAATATGTCTACCTGATCCGAGCAGGAATTAGACAGACAATCTAACATACTATTTTATTAACAGGTATTAAGTCAAGCTTTAATAAGCTTTTTGGATGTGGCATTGGCATCTGGTCAGCAAAGAGGACAAGGAAACTCTTGAGATGGAGGGAGAAGGGAAAACCCCATATCTAAAATTTCAAAAGTCAGAATAAATGCTTTTTAGATAAAAATTACTACTATCTTAGGGCTGACTTTTGCAAAAGATTAATATTAGTATTAACTTAAAAGTTATACTTTCTTGTCAAAATCAACACATTTTCCTTCTTTGTTTTAAAATTGGAATTAGATGCTAAATCTCTCAAATATTTACAGAAGTTAGTGAATCCCCAGGAATTAAATTACCGCATTCAAACCTGATATTTCAAACAGGAGATGGATTGTCATGACACAGCAAAATGCTGCCCGACTTTTTCAAGCCGTAAAAGAAGATCAAGCATTACAACAAAAACTCAAAGCAACAGCTAATCCAGAAGCCTTTATCAAGATTGCTCAAGAGCGTGGCTATGATTTCACCGTTGAAGAACTGGACAGCGAAATCAACAAATTGTCTGAAGAAGATTTAGCCGCCATTGTCAATCCAGTATGGGGGACTAGACGCCACCTTAATCCTAGATAATTCCTGTTGTGGGAAATTCTAGGAAACCGAAAGTATAGGAACAACTGAATTGACAAATTATGCTCCTCAAGGGGATACCGTTGCATCATCACCTTTAGGAGCATTTCTATTAAACTAAGCAACTCTGCTCTCCACACCTGCTTAACTCATGAGTTAGGATGACTATATTTTAATCAGGTGATATGAAAAGAATAGAAGTTGAGCAAAGAACTATTTTAATTGGTTTGGCTGGTAGCCACGGCTATGGTTTAAATCGTCCTGATTCCGACTTGGATTATCGGGGAGTATTTATCGCACCCAAAAGGTACTACTTGGGATTTGATCGCATAGAACAAAAAGATACTGGTTGGGATGAACCGGGGATATTTCCATTCGTTGATGGTAACAAAGACACAGTTATATATGAACTAAGAAAAATCCTCCAGTTATTAGCAGGGGCGAATCCCAATGTTTTAGAATTGCTCTGGTTAAATAACTATCCTTTTTTAAACACAGTAGGACAGCATTTAATTAATCATAAACAGTTATTTTTGAGTAAAAAGGTAAAACAGACTTACACTGGTTATGCCTTTGCCCAAATCAAAAAAATGGAAACTCATCGTAAGTGGTTATTAAAACCACCGCAAAAAAAACCGATACCATCTGACTTCGCTATAGAAGACGAAGCACCTCTGGGCAAAGATGAGCTAAATGCTTTTCTGGAGTATCTTTATAACTTAATCAGAGGACGAATTGAGTTTTTGGAAGAAGCGGAACAATTATATGAATTGCTGACGGCAGATATTGATTTTAAAGGAGTCTTAAAACAATATACTTTACCCGATGAAACTTTGGAATATACCCAAAAGTTAACCAATAGCCGTAAAGATTTTATTCGTCTGCTTCAGAAAAGTCAAAGCTATCAAATAGCTTTAAGAGAATGGAAGGCTTACTTATCTTGGCAGGAGAATAGAAATCCGGCTAGAGCAGAAATGGAAAGAAAGTCAGGTTTTGACCTCAAACATGGGATGCACTGCATTCGATTGTTACGCAGTGGAGTAGAAATATTACGGCAAGGTGAAGTGATTGTAGATAGAAGAATAGCTGGTGATGTTGAGGATTTAAAAGCTATTTTGAAAGGTGAGTATTCTTATGAACAGGTGATGAAAATGGCAGAAGATTTGGTTGCCGAAATGGAAATTGTTTGTGAACAATCTCCCCTACCTCACAAACCTGATTTGGAGCAAATTAATGAGTTGTGTATGGAATTGGTGGAAATGCAAAAATGGGGTCATTAGTCATTAGTCATTAGTCATTAGTCTATTGGTGCTTATAACTCAACACAGTTCAGAATGAGCAACAAAACCCTCATGTAGAGACGCGATTTATCGCGTCTTCAAAGACCAATTACCTACACTAATAAACCTTAACCCAAGCGTATTGGCTTATAACTAACAAAGGACAAATAACAAAGGACAAATAACTCATTTTAAAGAGTATACATTAAATCAGCAAAGCCATAGAGGCTGATGATGAGCAATAGAGATGCTGTTAGTTGGGTAATTCGTGTCTGGGGTGAGGGGGCGATCGCTTCCCGCACTAAGATAGAAATAGATGCCCCAACGACTAAGCTCAAGCCTAAGATTAAATATGGTCTGTCGGGTAAAATACTGGCTATTGCCAGCATAGCGATCGCTAATAAGAGCATCAATAACTCTACAAACCTGGGCGGATTGTATTGGCTAGATAAAACAAAGCTGTTAAACCAAAAAGACCAAAATCTCATATTTTAGTGCTGAGTGATGAGTTAGGAGTGAGGTGTGAGGAGTTAGGAATTAGGAGTTGTGAGTTATGTAGTCAGCGCTAAGTTAAGAATTAAATTTGTGAGTTATCAAGCAGCTTTCCGATCAAAACTCTTAACTCATAACTCCTCACTCCTAACTTTTAACCTCTAGCCCCTAACTTTTGACCTGTGCCGTTTTTTTGTGCGGTATCATTTTCTGGTAGTTCGACGCCAAAGACGCGGCTAAAAACTTTGGCGACTTTGTAGCCAGAATCAATCGATTCTAAGGGGTCTTTCCGCAGTCTGTGACGCAAACATAGCGTAATTACGCGATGGATATCATCAACTGTAACTTCAGTGCGTCCTTCATAAGCTGTTAAGGCTTTGGCGGCGCGGTTACTAACAATGTCACCCCGCAAACCATCTACATCCAGTTCTGAGCAGACTTCAGAAATTTTCACCCGCAGATCATAGTCCATGTTCACTTTTGGCAAAAGCTGTTGAGCATTGACAATTTGCTCTTGCAATGATTCTTGCTGGGGTTTGTAGTTTTCGAGAAATGCTGGAGGATTTTGATCAAAATCCGCCCGTTGTTCTACGATTTGCACCCGCAAGGCCGGTTCCTTTACTGTGTGAATTTCTGCGTGCATCCCAAAGCGATCGAGCAGTTGGGGGCGTAGTTCGCCTTCTTCTGGATTTCCAGAACCCACAAGAACGAAACGTGCTGGGTGACGAATAGAAATACCTTCCCGTTCTACAGTGTTCCATCCACTGGCGGCGGAGTCGAGTAACACGTCTACAAGGTGGTCGTCTAGTAAGTTGACTTCATCCACATAGAGAATGCCTCGGTTAGCCTTTGCCAGCAGTCCCGGTTCAAAAGCTTTGACACCTTCAGATAAAGCTTTCTCAATGTCGATTGTGCCACAAACTCGGTCTTCTGTGGCTCCTAGTGGCAGGTCTACCATTTGGACTTTTTTGTGAGCTACGGGAATTTCCGCCCCTTG
>JBGTMK010000935.1:0-4168 GCA_041743605.1 Nostoc sp. | reverse complement strand
CAATAATCAGTCTTTTGTAGAGACGGCGATTTATCGCGTCTTTGTGATGATTCGGCGGGTTTAAGTCCTGTTGCTTTAAACCAAGCCGCAAGGATATAAGTCTTGTTCTAAATCCCCGTTACAAAACTGTACTTCCGACTTCCGATTTCTTTAATATCTTTCTATTTCATCTACCGCTTTGGGAACTCCCGCAGTTAACACTTCATGTCCATCAGGTGTAACTAATACATCATCCTCAATACGAATACCAATACCAACCCATCGAGAATCTGTCTCTGGCTGGTCTTCTGCTAGTTTGGTATCTGGCACAATATATAGTCCTGGTTCCACTGTCAAAATTTGACCTGGTTGTAAAATCTGCGGTTTATCTTCACCGTGCTGGTAAACACCCACATCATGGACATCCAAACCTAACCAATGACTGGTGCGGTGCATATAATATGGCTTATATTTCTCTTCTTCAATTAACTTGTCAATTTCACCTTTGAGGATGCCAAGTTCAACTAAACCTTCTGTGAGGACGCGCACTGCTGTATCGTGAACTAAGTTGAAAGGATTACCTGGTTGTACTTGAGCGATCGCTTGTTTTTGTGCTTCTAAAACAATCTCATACAGCGTCTTTTGTTCTGGCGTAAATTTACCCCCAACAGGAAATGTCCGGGTAATATCAGAGTTGTAATAACCGTAGGCACAACCGGCATCAATTAGCAGTAATTCTCCATCCTGCATTTGACGATTATTTTCAATGTAGTGCAGTACGCAAGCATTCACACCGGAAGCCACAATGGAAGGATAAGCTGGCCCTAACCCACCCCGCACGCGAAAGATGCGTTCCATCTCTGCTTGGATTTCGTACTCATAACGTCCAGGTGCGGCGATTTCTTGGGCGTAATTGTGTGCTTCGGTAGCGATCGCAGCTGCTTGACGCATCAATTCCAATTCAGCTTCGCTTTTGATTAATCTCATGCTGTTGAGGACAGGGCCAGTATCTTCAATAGCGATCGGCCCAGTACCGCGCTTCGGATAAGTCCGCAGTAAACTTTGATAATGTTTGAGGATTCGGTCATTGAAGGTGCGATCGCGTCCTAAGTGATAGTAAATCCGACTGGATTTTTCCAAATATTGCGGTAACTTTTCATCTAACTCGCTAATGGGATAAGCTTCATCAGCACCATAAATTTCCTTCGCCGCATCTACCCCACAAAGATAGCCAGTCCATACTTCCTTTTCGCGATCCTTTGGTTGGACAAACAGCACAAACCGATGTTCTGCATGATGCGGCGCTAACACTGCTACTGCCTGTGGTTCATTAAAACCAGTCAAGTAAAAAAAATCACTATCTTGGCGATAAACATACTCGACATCGTTGTGCATTACTGCCATTGGCGCACTGCGAAAAATGGCTGTACCATCACCAATTTTTGCCATTAATTGCTCGCGACGCTGCCGATATTCTGCTTGCATAGCTGATGTATGTATTAAAGTATTGTGTTATTTTACACTTTGGACAACTAGAGGATGCACAGATTATGCCTCTTAATAGTTGCTAATCTAAGTTATTCTAACCAATATTTGTTTCTACTCAAGTCATAAATCATTGAAGAATAATCAATTATCCCGAAAGACTCAGATACCCGACTTCTTAAAAAAGTCGGGTATCTTGTTGTGATCAAATAATTTAGGATATTCATGAAATGAAATAAGTTTTAAACGTTTATCTTATATAAATTCCGGTATTTCATAAATCTAGCAACACACCGTCAAAAATATGTCCACTCAACCCACAAGAAAAAAAGTGATTGCTTACGTAACTAATAAAGATGAATTAAAGACTAGATGTAGGTTGGGTGGAGCGGAGCGCAACCTAACATATATATCAGGATGTTGGGTTACGCAAAGCCTCCACCCAACCTACCTACAGTTTTTGCAACATTTTAGCCTTGGTACACTACTACAAGACTACCGAGATTTGTTCAGAAATCAAATATGATTCCTATATAAATTATCATATATATAAAACAAAAAATACTTTTCAATTGCTTATATAGAACTTGAAAATTTTATAAAAATAGTTTAAAAGAAATAGACATTTATCTTCAAACAATGACATTAAGAAAGAAAAAATAGTTATAAAGAAATATTGAAAGCCTAGTAAATGTTATTTGGTTACAGAAAGAGATTGGCAAAAAAAGTTAGAAAAATATGACAGCCAATCATAAAAATACACCATGCCTGGAACTGAAATTACTTCAAATCCTTTGAATTCACAATGGACAGAAACTTCCCTAAAAATACAAGCATTAGCATCTCCTCTTGATACTTTAACTACTCTAAGTTCTAATTCACTTTTGGGGAGCAGGAGTTCTTCGCAACCAGAACAATCTGCGGTGGTGTCAGTAAATCCCAATCCTAATCCTTACTTAACAAGTGCGGCGATTGTTCCTGACTTTAACGGTGATGGCAAAACGGATAAACTTTGGGTCAATGCCCAAACGGGTGAAATTATCGTTCGTCTGATGGATGGAACAAGAGTTATCGAACAGGGTTCTCTGGGTCAATTTGACCTAGCCGCCTATGATTACAAAATTGCCGAATTCAACAATGATGGCAAAACCGACTTCTTATTACGCAATAAGACAACCGGTGAGAATAGCATTGTGTTGATGGATGGTACCAGAGTTGCTAGTGCAGCTTCTCTAACTACCGTTGATGCAGCATGGAATCCAACAATTGGCGATTTCAATGGCGATCGCAAAACCGATATCTTCTGGCATAATGCTCAAACCGGTGAAAACGCTATTTGGGAGATGGATGGCACAACAGTTGTCACTGCAACTGTTCTAGACACTACAGACCCAGCACTAACTCCTACCATTGTTGATTTCGACGGCAATGGCAGAAGTGATATCTTCTGGCGCAATCAGACAACAGGTGATAACAGCGTTTGGTTCATGGATGGTACGCAAAAGAGTGAGTTTGCACTGCAATCACAAGATGCAGCTTGGACTTATAGCGTTGGCGATTTCAACGGCGATTTAAGCACTGACCTGTTGTGGAGAAATGCTCAAACAGGTGAGAACAAGATTTGGACAATGAGAGGTATCTTAGTTACAGAGGGTGCTTTGGCTACACTTGATCCATCTTGGACTTCAAGTATTGGTGATTTCAACGGTGATGGCAAGACCGATATCTTCTGGCGTAATGGAACCACAGGTGCGAACACCGCTTGGTTGATGGATGGTACAACAGTTGCTACTGAAGCTTTCTTACCGGCTAATAACGCGGCCTTGACACCATCTCTTGGCGATTATAACGGCGATGGTAAGACAGACATCTACTGGCGTGATCAGACAGCAGGTGCAGACAATATTTGGACTGTAAATGAGACAACAGCCGTTGAGACTCCCATCAGCGAAGCAGATAAGCTTGGCCCAGAGTGGTATACATTCTAAAATCAGAATTCAGCATTCAGAATTCTGAATTCAGGAGGTAGGAGGTAGAAGTCATTATTCTCCCCCCTGCTTTCCCTGGTTCTTTCTCAGTCCCTTTTATTCAAAATTTGTAACTCAAAACCTGAATTTCTGCATTTTCCGGCAATTTACCAGGGCTAATGGAAATAGTATCTCCATTGCTACGCCGCACTGTCATACCTTGCATTAAGGTCAGAAAATCATCTAGTGGCGAAATATCGCACGTAGCAGGATCAGCGGCTTGTGTCCGGTAATGGGTTGGAATCACGAGCTTGGGATTTAACACTTGAACAGCCTGCTTTGCTTCTTCAGCATTGTAGGCTTTTGCACTGCCTCCCACTGGAATAAATGCTACATCGGGACGCCCCATCAGGATTTTTTGCTCAATAGAAATGGGTGCAGCGGCTCCACCTAAGTGTAAGATATTAATTCCACCTTGGTTCCAACTCCAAGCGGTGTTTGAGCCAAACTGCTTACCACCTTTGCGATCGTGGTCTATGGCAATTCCTTGAAACTTAATGCCTTTAAACTCGTAAATTCCTGGTTCGTAGATGAGTTTTGCATTTCCCGGTAGTACGTCCACAGCACCTTCGTCCAGCAGTTGACTGCTAATCAGTACTAAATCTGCTGCAACTTTTGGTAGACGATACCCAGCAGTACAACCGACCGCCCGAAATGGATTGACGAGAATTTTCGCA
>JBGTMK010000934.1:0-4080 GCA_041743605.1 Nostoc sp. | reverse complement strand
GATCTGCTCACCATATCGCTCGTTTATAAGATGAGCCTCCCCATAAATATCATCAGGGTTTGCCACACGAGTTTTTTCTTCTGCCTCTCTTCTACGTTTTTCTTGCTCGCTAATTTCTTCAACTACAATTTTTTCGGTTTCTGTTGGAGTTGAAGTATCTACAACCTCCTCAAAGTTTTCCTCCATCGGTTCTGAAGGAACTTCCTTATTTCTTGAAAACCACGACATAATTATTTAGTTAATATTCTTTACTTAATAATATCATAATCCTTGCACTTAACTCAGTGAGATGGGGCAATTGCTTCTATGATATAATTAAATCACTGAAAATATATGAAAAAATCCCGCAAAATTGCCTTTTCTGCTACTTTAGCCATCGCATATATCATCTCTGTGGTAGGTTTTGCTTCTTTAAATATCATCAACACAGATATTATCGCTTACGAAGCTATCGCTAGCTACAACTCACCTCGCACAGCAACACCCAAAGCTGACATAAGTCCAATTTTAGAATTGAGTCGCCAGCTCATCAGCCAAGTATCCGGTCAAGAACTTGAACCAAGTCGAGTACTCGGGGATGTTACTCCAGCAGTACTAACCCAAGAACAAATCTCAGATATCAGTAACCCAGCCGTGGTGCGCGTTTTTAATTATGTAACAGGGTCAATTACTATCCCTGAGTTTAATGTCAATATTAATAGCTTACAACTTGTTCCTCTAAGCCAAACTTATACCGAACGCGTAGAAGAACTTTCTACTGGCACTGGCTTTTTGGTCGATGACTACGGTCATATCCTTACTAACGCGCATGTCGTTGATGAAAAGATTGCTATGGATATCTTTACCCTCAAGGTGGTTGAGTATTATGGAGCCGTAATTAAAGATATGACCAATGCAATGAGCCCTGATGAACTTGCCTCACTAGAAGCAGTTTTACAGGGAAGATATGGAGACCCCAGCTTGGAAGCAGCGGAACTTTTGGCAGTCGATATGTTGAAATTTATTACTGAATTCCTAGACAACAATGCACAAGCAGATTTATCACAACAAGTGACAGTATTAAACCCTTCCACTACAAGCGGAAAAATAAACTCTCGTAGTGACTTAACTGACCTAGTGCAATCTAGTCTCGCTACTAAAGTGATAGATATAACTGCTGACTACAAAGATTCTCAGAAAGATGTAGCTTTGATTAAGATATCTGAAAATGATACCCCATCATTAAAGATCAACGATACAGCCACAGTTAGTTCAGGTCAAAGAATTTATGTGGTTGGCTTCCCTTCCAACGCTAGCGTAGACCGGTCAGATTTATACAGCACAACCATCACGACTGGTTCAGTAAACTCTGTTAAGGAACTAAATGGTATTACTGTGTACCAAACTGATGCCAAGATTTCTCCAGGATCATCCGGTGGACCTGTGTTAAATGAAAATGGTCAGGTGATTGGAATGATGACTTTCCTAACAAGTGGTCAAGTAGGAGACAGTTTTGCCTTTGCTATTCCTATCAAGTTTGCGCAAGATATGTTGAGAAAAAATAATGTTTCCAATGAAAATACCAGGTTTGCTAACAACTTCCTGCATGGTATGAATCTTAAGTCTGAAAAAATGTGCCGTAAAGCCAATGAAAGCTTTGGTGCAATTGGCAATATGAACGCATTATTTAACAACAAAATTCAGATAAAGAAATATATAGACGAATGTAACCTCACAATTTCAGCTGGTCAGTCTATGGATGGGACTTGGGAAAATTTCAAAGAGACAATTGCTAAAGTACCACCTTTTGCATGGGCTGGTGGTATTGGAATAATTTTAATAGTTCTAGCTAGTATTTACTTTATCCGCAAGCACAAACAACTAGAGCAACCAATGGTAATGGTTAGCACCATTTCATCCAATTCAGTTTAGAGACTAACCCCACTTTTAACGAAGTGGGGTTAAAAATTAAGGAGGTACTATGATTATTGCTCGTTTAAATCGTTATATCGGCTTGTCTGATATACCCAACGCTATTATTGTTAACCCGGAAGTCGAGCTAACCTTCGACGCACAGCACAACATTGCAACAGCGACACACAAATCGCAATTGCACCATTTTACTTTTACTCAACTACCAGAACATCATGCCAGTTTTGTAATCGTTCAAAGAAGATATATTGTAGAATACAAAACTTGGTGCCTGAGTCCGTATATGGTGAGGCATAATGATGTAGAATTCTGGGATCATAATATGACTGAACGCAATCGCTGGCAGAAATACGCACAACAAATCGTTACTCTGCTAGAAAATATAAAAGCCCTGCAGTTGCAGGGCTTTTCCTTTACATTTTTTCAGTGAGTCTTTGAGTGGCAACTATATAAGCGCCGGTTCTAAAACTTGTTTGATATTTTTCCTTAGCAGTCATTACTTCTTGGAATGCTGCAACCATCAAACCATCTAACTTTGAAAGCACATCTTCTTTGCTCCAATTCTCATTATGCATATTCTGGTACCATTCATAGTATGACACCGCCACACCGCCACTATTAGCTAGAATGTCTGGAATCACTGTGATGCCTTTCCTTGTGAAGACCTCATCGGCTTCAGGTGCAGTTGGCCCATTGGCCATTTCTAAAATGAACTGGGCTTTTATAAGCTCTGCGTTGTCAGCAGTAAATACATTTTCTAAAGCAGCGGGTACTAATACATCAACATCCAACTCTAGAAGTTCTTCGTTAGTGATGGCAGTAGTACCACTCAAGTCTTTTAGCGCGCCAGTACTTTTCTTGTGACTCTCAGCTTCGGTGATATTGATACCTTCAGCGTTATAAATCCCGCCTTTACTATCAGACAGTGCTACCACTTTAAAACCATGCTCTTGAGCATATTCTGAAAGGTAGGTTGCAACATTTCCAAAACCTTGAATAGCGATAGTTAGCCCTCCCCTAGCCCCCCTCTCTGAGGGAGGGGAAATCAAACCGGCTTTCAAAGCCTCTCTTAAGATATATCCACCGCCAAAACCAGTAGCTTCAGTGCGTCCTTCGCTTCCACCTTGACCAACAGCTTTACCGGTAATTACTCCTGGGGCACTAGTTCCAGTAAGTTTTTCGAATTCATCTTTCATCCAACCCATTATTGTACTGTTGGTGTTTACGTCGGGTGCGGGAACATCGATTTCGGGTCCAAAGTTACGAAACATTTGTCGCATGTAACCACGGGAAAGTCTTTCCAACTCTCCCTCAGAAAGTTCTTTAGGATTTACAATGATACCGCCTTTACCACCACCAAAGGGTACATTAACTACGGCGTTCTTGAAAGTCATCCAAAAACTTAAGGCTTTTACTTCATCCAAATCTACATCTTGATGGTAACGAATCCCACCTTTGTACGGACCTCGCGCGTTGTTATGTTGACTTCGAAAGCCAGTAAAGATGCGCTGCGTTCCGTCATCCATTTTTACAGGGATTGAAACTTCGATGTATCTATCTGGAAACGACAACTGTTCTACAATGTTTTTGTCGAGCTGTGCTGCTTGGGCTGCGGCTAGTAATTGTTGCTTAGCAGACTCAAAAGGGTTAATTTTCATAAATTTGTTTGTTATTTATGCTTCAGATTGTTGTGTATTCCAATGCCCTTCCGATTTCGGTACTTCCTCTTCTTCTTGATGGGCTAAGTATTTTTCAACGTCCAATGCAGCACGGCAACCTTCACCTGCGGCAGTAACCGCTTGACGGTAGCGATGATCGTGCACATCGCCCGCCACAAACACACCTTCAATATTTGTCGAAGTAAATTCTTGAGGTTCTATATAGCCTTTATCGTCCGCTTTTACTCCAGCTTCAACAAATATTTTGGTAGCTGGACTACGGCCAATGGCAGCGAAGTAGCCTTGCACTTCAACCGTTTTAGATTCACCAGTGGTATTGTCTTTAACTACCACGCCAGACACTGTTTGTTCTCCTAAAATATCGGCCACAGTAGAATTCATAATGAATTCAATTTTCGGATTAGACTGAGCTCTCTTCAACATAATCTTTGAGGCTTTAAATTCATTGCTGCGGTTGATTACATAGACTTTGCTTGCAAATTTAGTTAGG
>JBGTMK010000933.1:0-10611 GCA_041743605.1 Nostoc sp. | reverse complement strand
ATGTGGGGTCATGCAGTTATTCCTTCCACACCTATAGCAGATATTAAATTGCATATTGTCGCATGGCAACATCACTTTGCGGCAATTTTTGGCTGGGAAGCACTAGCGCGAGTCAAAGGATTTTCGCCCCCAGAAATGCACCTACCAAATCACCCTGATGCTCTCTTTGAATTTGTGAAAGCGCTGAAAGAATGTGGATATCGCTGGCTACTTGTTCAAGAACATTCTGTAGAAACTCTTACTGGCCAATCTCTCACTTATAAACATTTACCACATCGTCTAATTGCCCGTAATTCTCAAGGCGAAACCATTAGCATCACAGCTTTAATTAAAACCCAAGGTTCGGATACTAAGTTAGTTGCTCAGATGCAGCCTTATTATGAAGCGAAAACACTATCAAAACAACAAATTGGCGGTGTATTTGTACCACCAATAGTTAGCCAAATTGGTGATGGTGAAAATGGCGGCGTGATGATGAATGAATTTCCTAGCGCTTTTAAACAAGCTTGGGGGGATATGGTAAATAATGGGGGAGGAAAATCAGGTGTTGTTGGGGTGTGTGGTACAGAATATTTAGAATTAATCGAAGCAGCCGGATGCAAACCTGAAGATTATCCAACTTGTCAACCAGTGGGACAACATCAGATTTGGGAGCGAGTTTCACCAGAAAATATTCAACCGGAAGCTGTAGAGAATGCTATTCAAGAATTGAAGCAAACAAACTCTAATTTTCATCTGGATGGAGCCTCGTGGACAAATCATATCAGTTGGGTAAAAGGATATGAAAATGTGTTGTCCCCCATGTATGAATTAAGCAGTTTATTTCATCAAAAGTTTGATCCATTGCTACAAACTGACTCAGCAGAAGCTATCACAAAACAATCTCAATATCGTAACGTTCTTCTACATAACCTTTTGCTGCAAACCAGTTGTTTTCGTTATTGGGGGCAAGGTGCTTGGACTGATCACGCACGGGAAATTTACCAACGTGGCGAAAGCTTGCTGCAAACGACTGCGAGATTATAGATCAATACAGTTCAGATAAGCTCAAAATCCTCATGTAGAGACGCGATTTATCGCGTCTTTAAAGACCAAATACTTAGCTGAGGTTTAATCAAACTAAAGGCAATAGGATTTCAAATTTTGTACCTATACCAATCTGTGAATGAAAATTCAATTTACCGCCATGTCTCACAGTAATAATTCGATAACTTACCGCTAAACTAGTGTTTTTACCATTCTTTGTCTCAAGAGAAAAAGAATCCGTAATTTGCTGTTGTAATTCTTGAGACATTCCAAAGCCATTGTCAGCAACGCGAATTAAAACCCAGCGAGAATCTGGTACATTTTGGTCACTTGCTTCTTGTGAAATAACTTCTGTGGTAATCTCAATTCGGGGTTTTTGAACAGTCTTTGTCTCATCTAAATGCAACTGCTGTCGCACTGCTTCATTGAGTAAAGTATCCACAACTTCACTTAAAATATTCAACAAAACCTGGTTTAGCTGCCCCATAAAGCAATATACGGGCGGTAATTGCCCGTAGTATTTGACGATTTCAATTTCTCCTTGAATCCGGCTATTAATTAATAGAATGATACTATCTATACAGGCGTGTAAATCTACTGGTTTAGGATAGAGTTCATCGATATGACAGAAGTTTTGTAGACTGGTGACGAGTTTCTTTAATCTTTCTGCTCCGGTGCGGATACTCGCAAGCGATCGCGACAAATCTTGTTCTAAAAAATCAAATTCAATTTCTTCTTTGATCTGATTAATTGCCTGAGAAACTGATGGTAACTCTTGATCGTAAGCTGCTATCAGTTTGAGCAAATCTTGGCTGTAGGTTGAAACATAAGTTATGTTACCCCAAATAAAACCTACTGGGTCTAAAATTTCGTGCGCTACGCCGTCAACCAAACGTCCCAGATTTGCCATTTTATCATTTTGAATCAATTGGGCTTGGCTACGTTCATACCGCACTAGATTATCGATTCCTCGAATTTGCCAAGAAATAATATTTAATTCTTGGACATCTAACAATCTATAAGCACCAGATTCGGTTTGGACTACAATTGGTTCTGCTAATAATTCTGGCGATCGCTTTAAGCTAAGTTGCATCGTAGTTAAAATCGATGTTGTATCTGCAACCAGCAACATCGGCGTTCGCGCATAGCTGTAGAGAACGGCTAATGGTTGCTGAACAAATAACTCTTGTCCATAGGGGCGAATTAAAAATTCCAGCAGTCGCCGCCGGGAAATCATTCCAATGAATTGTCCCTGTTCTACCAAAATTACTCCTGGTAACAGAGGATATTTTTCCAAAAAACTAGCCACTTCCATACCGGTGTGGTTGATTTCCACCGTGAAGTTATACATTGGTAGCTCTTGGAGGGTTGACTCTAAACCAAGATCGCGATCGCTACCCTCAGACAAAAATGGCGGTGAGATTTGGTAACTGAATTCTTCTGGCACTAGACACCCTGATTTTTTCAAAGACAGGTAAACAATAAGTTAATATTTTACATTCTGCCACCCTCAAAATCCGGTTTTAGTTTGGGTATTTAGTAAGACTAGTGGTCTAAATCTTTCTCAGGCGACTGGAAGCAATTGGCGGGCGATTTCTGATTTGGGCGGAGAATATTTAGAGAGCGATGTCTACGACGGGCTACGCCTACGCAAGCTACACTAAAAACAACCTTTACAAAGAGTGCAAAGGTAGCGTTATGACCTCTGTAACCAATCCACCCAACGCCCTCACCCCTTTCCCTGACCATACTCAGCTTCCTGATTCCGATGGCACTTTCGTGAAGAACTGGCAAGAGCATCCTCAAAGCATCTTACTAACTGATTCGATTACACCTGTCCTCAAGCAATTAAGTCCTGAAGGCCAATATTGCATTGGTCAGGACTTAGGTATTTACTGGCGCTTGACTGATCCCCCGGAAAAAGGCGCAGAAGCACCGGATTGGTTTTATGTACCGAATGTACCGCCTACACTAAATGGGCAAACACGACGTTCTTATGTATTGTGGCGGGAGTTTATTGCTCCGTTGATTATCTTGGAATTTGTCTCTGGGGACGGTAGTGAAGAGCGAGACAAAACTCCTTGGAAGGGTAAATTTTGGATTTATGAGCAAGTAATTCGTCCTCCCTTCTACGGCATTTATGAAGCGAGTAAGGCCAGTATAGAAGTTTATCATCTGATTGAAGGACAGTATCAGATATTACCAGCAAATGAACGAGGACATTATCCTATAGTTTCTTTGGGTGTTGAATTAGGCTTATGGCAGGGAGTTTATCAGAATGTGGAATTACCCTGGCTGCGTTGGTGGGATTTACAAGGTAATTTGCTGTTGAGTGGGGATGAAAGAGCAGAACAGGAATCCCAAAGAGCCGATCGCCTAGCTGCCCAATTGCGATCGCTCGGCGTTGAACCAGAAGCGTGATATTTTGCTAAATATTACGAATTACGAATTACGAATTACGAATTAAAAAAGGCTGGTGTAAAACAGTCATCTGTGGCTTAATTTGTTTAGACACAAATTTTACTGCTACCAGGGTAATCACGATGACAAATAGACCTCCTTCCGAACCGGAGTCATCCCAAAGAACCGCCCTTGGCTTTGATGAATTTATAGCCATTTTGGTTGCCTTCACCACTATCGGAGCGATTGTTTTTTGGTCATTGTCCCGCAGGGATTCTAACTGGGACTTAAACGGGCTGCTGTCGCCTTCCTCCACTCCGCCTTCTAGTGTTCAACCAAATCAAGTATTGCCTTCCCCTACTCCCAAGGTAGAACCTTATGCAGTGCCGAAAAACGTTCTACCCTATTCTCGACCTGAGCCGGTTGTTGAACCCACGACACGTTCATTCCCAACTAATAGCGCAACTCCTTATGGCGCAGTGTTGCCATCTACTCAGGTAATCCCAACTCAATCCCCACAACCACCTGTATCCTCTTCAACAGAAGTTGAATCGACGATTGTATCATCAGCATTGCCTTTAGTAACTCCGGCAAAACAGAAATCAATCATTCCGCCGCCAATTGCATTTAACGATGTGCCGACTGACTTTTGGGGTCGGCGTTTTATAGACGTTCTTTCTTCCCGTGGTATTCTCAAGGGGTTTCCTGATTATTCTTTTAGACCAAATCAGCCTGTAAACCGCGCCGAATTTGCTGCTATACTCCAAAAAGCTTTTGAGCAAGAACAATCTTTGAAGAGTGCGATCGCCTTTCAAGATGTACCAGCAAAATTCTGGGCAACTCCAGCAATTGACCAAGCCATCAATACCGGATTTCTCAAAGGCTACCCGAAACAAACCTTCAAACCACAACAAAATATTTCACGAGTGCAAGTTTTAGTTGCCCTTGCCAGTGGGTTGAATCTACAAGCGCCCACTTCTCCAAATCAGATTTTAAGTGTCTATAAAGATGCTAAAGATATTCCACCTTATGCCATCAGCAAAATAGCCGCTGCTACAACCAATGGTCTGGTAGTTAACTATCCAAATCCACAACTTCTTGCTCCCAACAAAGTAGCTAGTCGGGCTGAAGTGGCGGCGATGATTCATCAAGCTTTAGTGAAACGGGGCAAGTTGGAGGCAATTCCATCTCAAAATATTGTGCGTAGGCCGCCACAGGCATCGCGCAATGTGTCTCCAGTACCTTCCCTCACTCCAAAGCCGAATTTAAAAGGTAATTTATCCGCAGGAGGATCGTCTCAACAATAATTCGTAATTCGTAATAAGAGGGTTAGGGTAGGGTAAAAATATTTGATACATCAATCATGACTTTTCAAACCTCCTCTAAATCTTCATCGATAACATGATCACGAATTACGAATTGTTAATGAACTTTGTAGGGGATTTTGAGAGAAGTCTGATCACCGACTTCCGGCGATCAGACTTCTGCAATTTAGAATTAGAGCGTACTCATACATAAGAGTACGCCACCCGTAGCGTCTTGTAGAGAAGCGATTAGATATTAAGCTTCTGGAACTTGTTTACCGACAACTTGTGATTTAAGAGTGGTGATTTCACTAGTTAACTCTTTCCTGGTTGAGGCTTTGAGTAAATAGCGGTAAACAAACCAGGCAGAGTAACCAATACCGATCAATTCAAAAGTAGGTGCTACTAAGGGAATATCATTCAAAGCATCTAATATTGCTAAGAGTACTTTAACCCCAACAATTGCTCCCACAATCAAACCAACTGTTACCAGGGGTTGCTTATATTGATTAAAAAAGCTTCCCAGATATTCTGGCAATGTTGCTAAAAAAGTAGAAATTTGCTCCCCATATTTTAGCCATTCGTCTTGAGACTGGGCGGGAGGCTGGAGCTTGGTAATAGTTCCTGTTTGGCTATTGATTTCTGCCACTGTAGTCTCTTTGGATGCGGTTTCAGTAAATTCTTGTTCTGGCATTTTCACTCCTATAAATTTGACAGTTGAGTTTTTTTAATCTGGATAACTAAGTAAGTCGGTGGGAACAAACCAAATTATGTTACGAAACGTAAATAGGCTTAAAACCCTTATCAATGAACAATGACAAAGGACAGCCCCCACTTACTTACAACCAAAAGGCTGTTGACTAGGTAATGCACTTGTGCATCAGTACAATTGGATGAAGGACACAAAAAGGTTTTGATGTCCTATAACCATAATTGCCCCGTAATATCTACTGCATCAACTACAAGGTAGACAGTCAGTAGGAGGATAGAACTCAAAAGGCAGCAGGATGTATTATAATCAACTTCCTGAGTTCTATTTTTTGGAATCAGCTGGAATCTTCATGTTGTGATTATCCCATTCCGTATCATTTGCTCATAATCGTACTAAATCTAAGTACGAATCAGGCAAAAATCAGCCTACTTCTCATTTATACAAGCCTAGAAGCCGATTTTAGCCGATATTAAAGCTATCTTAAGCCGCGTTTGTCAATTAACGCATTCGTATTGATATTAATACGTAATAAAAATTTTTGTGTGTTCACACATACTAGACTTTTAACTGATTTTATGATATGTGTGCCTGAAATGAGGGAGTATTGAGTGCCGAGTGGGGAATCTCACTTCTTTACTCAGGACTGGTTAAACGCCCCGCTACAGCTAATGGAACTGTTCTGCTCCATTCTCAATTCCTAATAAATATCAAACATTTTGTTTTTCCTGATTGTATTAATTTTATAAGTAAGCAGTAAGGTAGAGTAATAGCGTACCTGATGGCAAGAACTCATTGCTATCAACTGCATATTGAGGAAAGTATTGTGATAGTGAGAAGATACTCTCAGGCGGGTCTTTAGTGAAGGAAACTATTCGTTGCTGCTGAAAAAAGTGAATGATTTTTGTCTTAGTAAATGTACTTATCCATCTTGCTACAAAAAATACGTATACAGTATGGATTATACTAATTCTTTCGTAAGCAATGATTTGCTCTTGCGATAAAAGAAGATAATGTAGATGTTAATCACCAATTAAAGTGTTTGCACAAGCTAGACTGATTGGGTGATTTTTGTGGGAAGGCAAGGAGGTTTGAGAAATGCCAACTCAAAAGCCAACCCTATCGACAGCAGTTCAGAAAGCAAAAAAGTGCCAGCCGAAGAGCCATCGACAGACGAACTCCCAACTATAGAATTTCCCTCACGAGGGAAACTCAAAGCTAGTTCTTGGCGCATCCATCAAAAAATTGGCTATGGGTACTTTGTAGCTATTGGAATTGGCTTTTTTGGCTCGCTGACTGGGTTAGTGATTGCTAACTACTACCGGGGAAGGGAAGTCAGACAATTCAATCAAGCTTATGAACAAGGACAACTACTGAGTAATTATAAAGATGCAGTAGTAGGGGCGCAATTACACAGCTCTAACCTAGTTGCTGTATTGGAAAATTCACAACAGCTACAAAGCAAGAAAGCTGATTTTTTGAAGAATGTTGAAAAAGCCAAGCAATTAGAGTCAAAAATTAGTGGATTTATCGATAGTAAGCCTAAAAGACTAGCAGCAACAAGTTCGACTTTACAGACCTTATTGCTGGATTACCAGACAAATTTAAAAGCTTATGTTGACCAAATCGAGGCCGTCTTAAAGAAAGTTGACTCCCAACAAGTGGAGTCTCAGCAGATTTCCTCAGCCCGATTGCAGTTATTGGCAATTATGCGTGGTGAAACAGCCATTCGGCTAGATCAGCTTTCGCAAAACTTGACTAACATCCTGCAAACTGCCCAAGAACAAGAGCAAGAAAGGCAAAAAGCGGTTGAGCAGGCAAAAGTAGTTGAGCGCTTCATTGTGATTATGAGTATGCTGGTTTCGGTAGCGATCGCAGCTATTGTAGCTTGGCGTACTAGTCGAGCGATCGCTGAACCAGTCATCACTGTAACCCAAGTAGCTGAACAAGTTGCAAGAAAACATAATTTTGATTTGCGAGCGCCCGTTACCACTGAAGATGAAATTGGACTACTTGCCAAATCTCTAAATCGTCTAATTGAGCGAGTATCTGAGCGAACAAAAGAACTACAACAAGCTAAAGAATTAGCCGAAGCTGCAAGTAAAGCAAAAAGCGTATTTCTGGCCAATGTCAGCCACGAATTACGTACTCCATTAAATGCTGTCATTGGCTTGAGCCAACTTTTAGAAGACGACGCTACCGATCTTGGTTTATCGGGAGACTTTATCACAGACTTAGAAACAATTAACGCTGCTGGTAAGCATCTACTGCACTTAATTAACGAAATCCTCGATTTGTCAAAAATTGAAGCAGGGAAAATGACCCTCTATCCTGAGACATTTGAGATTGCGACGCTGATTCATAACGTTGTCCTCACAGTCAAACCAGCTATAGAAAAAAATGCCAATGTTTTAGAAGTGGATTTTGATGAGCAACTTGGTATCATGTACGCCGATCAAACCAGGATGCGGCAGGTGTTGTTAAATTTACTAAGCAACGCCGGTAAGTTTACTACAAACGGCAAGGTGACACTCACAGTCAAGAGGGAAAAGGATGAATTACGACCGGAGACACCTTTAGGAAGCATTACTTTTACTGTTACCGACACAGGTATAGGTATGTCTAACCGTCAACAGCAGCAGTTATTTCAACCTTTTACACAAGGAGATACCTCGACTACGAAAAAGTATGGAGGTACGGGATTGGGTTTAGCAATTAGCCACCACTTTTGCCAGATGATGGGCGGTGAGATTATTGTCAAAAGTCAACCAGGAATTGGTTCTACTTTTACTATTCGTCTACCAATGACTGTGCAGGATTGAATGGGCATTGGGCATTGGGCATGGGTTCTTCCCCTCATCTCCCTCATCTGCGAAGCCTCTGTCGAACTAAGTAATAATAGTCACCCTACCTGTATCCAAATCGTAACGACCCCCGACAATTTTCAATTTGCCCGACTCCACCTGCTCAGTTAAAAGCTTTGATCGCTTCAACCGTTCAATTTGATATTGCACATTTGCCGCCACAGCATTCTCAACCGCATCACCTGGCTGATTCTTGACCTTTTTCAGAGCTGGCTTAATTGCCTTAACAAAAGTACTAATATCACCAGGTAACGATTCGTTTTGTACAGCGGCGGTTACTGCGCCACAACGCTCATGACCCATTACCATGAGTAGCGGACTACCTAATAAGACAACCGCATATTCAATACTACCGATCGCTTCATGTGTGGCAATATTTCCGGCAATCCGCACATCAAAGATGTCCCCAATGCCTTGATCGAAAACAATTTCTGCGGGGACTCGTGAATCCGCACAACTAAGAATAGTTGCAAATGGATGTTGAGCTTGAGCAACTTCGTGCAGCCGCAGCTCAGATTGATCGGGGTATTGGGGATGATGATCGACAAATCGCTGATTTCCCTCAATCAGCTTTTGTAAGGCTGCATCGGGATTGAGGGATTCAGCAGAAGTTGAGGGGATTTCGGCAGCTTTAGCCTGTTCTACCCGCCAGAGTAAATCGCTGGCAGATAGCATCATCCCAACTGCCCCGGTCATTCCCAACTTCAAAAAGTCACGACGTTCTATGAAATGTTTCATTGAATTTATAACTCTCTTACATTGACGCGATACATCTGACAGAGCGAATTTCCATCACATCGGAAACGTAACAAGTACCTCCGAATTTATTCAGGAGTGGTCTGAGGTTTTCGACAACACGCTTGAGTTCTTCTGGCATACAAAATGCGAGGATGTAAACATTATCAAGCATGGTCATGTCTAAATCTTCTGTTGTTCCTCGTAATCCTTTACCAACAACATTTCTAATGACGGCATGGCTATGTACACCGGACTTGTCTAAACTATCTAAAATTTTGGCAAGTTCAAAGGAGTTGGCGATAATTTCTATCTTTTTAACTACGTGCATATTATTACCTCCAGAATAGGTTAATTCCGTAGAGATATAGCGGAATTCCCACAATAATATTGAACGGAAATGTGACTGCTAGAGCGGTAGAAACATATAGGCTGGGATTTGCTTCGGGAACAGTCATCCGCATCGCCGCCGGGACAGCAATGTAAGAAGCACTGGCACACAATACAGCGAATAACAGCGAATTTCCCGGAGGCATACCGATGAATTTGGCGATCGCTAACCCAATGGCTGCATTGAGTATTGGAATTAGTATGGCAAATAAAATCAGGAAAACTCCGGTTTTTTGCAAGTCTTTAATTCTTCTGGCAGCCACCAGTCCCATATCCAATAAAAAGAAGGTGAGAATGCCATAAAACAACCCTTGAGCAAAGGGTTCTAATACGTGCCAACCACGTTCTCCTGTCAAGACGCCGATTAAGAGGCTACCAACTAGTAGAAAAACTGAACTATTAAGAAATGCTTCTTGCAAAACTTCCGACCAAGCAAACTCTCGCTTCTCATCGGCGGTGAATATACTCACCAAGATCAGACCAACAATGATCGCCGGAGATTCCATCAGGGCCAGAGCTGCTACCATGTAACCATCATACTGAATACCAAGCTCAGTGAGAAAAGCGCCGGCGGTGATGAAAGTGACAGCACTGATAGAACCGTAGGTTGCTGCGATCGCAGCAGCATCGTAAGTATCCAGTTTCCACTTCAGAATAAAAAAGGTGTAAATTGGAACAAAACAAGCCATCAACATTGCTGCCAGGAGTGTTAGAATTACCTCCTGATTCAGTCCGCTTTTGATTAGTTCTACCCCTCCTTTAAAACCAATTGCAAACAGCAAATACAACGAAAGTAGTTTGGGTACTGGTGGGGGAATTTCCAAATCAGACTTGACAAAAACAGCAGTCATGCCTAAAAAGAAAAACAAGATTGGCGGATTCAAAATGTTGGATACAATTAAGCTAAAATCCATATCCACCCCTCTTTATACTGGTAAAACCTGCAATTAAAGAAATTTTTCATCTTTAAAAATTTAACGGTTCAATGATGATGTATCGTGTATTGTTACCTAATGTCAATATAATTCGTAGTCGCAATCAGTGCTTGCTCTGAACTCAGAAGCTGATTGTTGACCACTGAATCAAAGATTTCAGTGTTAGCTCTATACTCATTTAATTACGAATTACGAATTACGAATTAGTAATTATTTTGTCAATTGGGTACTCAAGGAGTCAATAGTCC
>JBGTMK010000932.1:0-9218 GCA_041743605.1 Nostoc sp. | reverse complement strand
AGGGGGGGCAGGGGGAGCAGGGGAGGTGGGAGGAGTGGGGGGAGTTTGAGCTTGGGTGGTTGGTGATGGTAGGGGTGAAGGTGTTGGTGAAGCTTGGGGAGTGGTAGCAGATTTAGGTGCTTGTTTTCTTGTTAGGGCAACACCTAAGGTAAGAGGCCCTGGAAGGTCTTTATCTGCATTAAACTCCAATTTTTCGCTTTGGAGGTCGCTTTCTGCCCAACTGCTGGGATAGGGTTTGGTTCGTAGCAGTGGAGTAGCCTCAACACCAGGTACAGAGGTAATTTCTATTGGTCGTGCAACTGGATAAAAAGAATTACCGTTACCGAAATCTTTGGTAATTGGGTGTTGTCCATATTCTGTCACTAAGGGCGTAGCAGGGCCAAGTCCTATGACGCTTTCACCTGAAACATCGACTGCTAAACGATTATCTAAACTAACACCCCACTCTTGTAGCAAGTTGTCAAGTTTGGGATCGGTATTAGGATCAATCATCAACAGTAAGTTACCACCACGATTCAGATATTCTTGCAAGGCTTTGACTTCGCCCTCAAACAGCCCTCGTTTGGGGCCAGCTACTATGACGACAGCGGCATCTTGAGGAACTTTAGAGGTTTCTGCTAGATTCAGCGGAGATGTGGTAAAGTTTTTGTCGCCTAATCCCTGAACTGCTTGTGATATTGCATCTTTACCAGCCGAAAGTTGGCGTTCGCCATGACCTTGGAGTAAGTAAACTTTGGCTGTGGTTGAACTTGTTAGTTGTTGCAGACGACTAGTTAATCTGATTTCTGACAGACGCTCATTTTGATTGACTGTTTGCACTAATTGCCGTTGATCGCCAGATTCTAAATAAACTTCTCCGTAATCTTTGACGCCAAACTTTTCTGCTAGTCCTGGTCTTGTTTGGGGGTCGATATACTCATATTGAAATTTTGAGCTTTGTCGTTGATAATTTGCTAGCAGTTCTTGGTCTTGGGGATTCTGGTTAATATCAAACACCCACACTTTAACCGGCTCTGGTAATGCACTTACTAATTCCCGTGACTGGGGCGCAAGGGTAAACAATTGAGCTTCTGTTAAGTCTGCCCGCAAGTGGTAGCGAGTTCCCAAAAAGTTAATCAATCCCAATATTGCTAATACTGCTAGAGTTGCCACTAGGGCATTAGTCCCAGCTTGGGTAGAACGACGCTTCCACCAGTTAGTCTGATAGCTTTGCCATATTATCCCCAACCCACTAATCACAATTCCCGTAATTATAAATGCTAATGGAATTAGTCCCCACTGTTCAGAGACTAATCCAACTGTTAAACCGACCGTAATTAGGAATGGGCCTAACCAAAATAAATATTTCCACAGTTTATTTTTTGCAACTATCTTCATGTTATTTGTCATTTGTCATTGGTCATTTGTCATTCGTCATTGGGCGTTGGTCATTTGTCATTGGTCGTTGGTCATTTGTCTAAAAATGGTGACAAGTAAAAATATATGGACGAGAATTGAGTGACTAAAAATAAGTAGAGTAAGCAAGATAACTGAATAAATGGCAACAAAGCGTTTCCAAGAATTACAGGTTTATCAATTATCAGAACAATTAGCTGATGACATTTGGAAAATTGTTGAAGGATGGAATTTTTTTGCAAAAGATACGATTGGTAAACAGATTGTACGTTCGGCAGATAGTATCGGTGCGAATATAGCAGAAGGTGTAGGAAGAGGTAGTTTTCAAGAAAATAGACGTTTCATAAAAATAGCAAGAGGCTCTCTCAATGAAACTCAACATTGGTTAAGACGAGCTTACACTCGTAACCTTTTAACTACCGAACAGATAAATGCAATCAAAACAATCATTAACGAACTAGCACCAAAATTAAACTCCTACCTTAACTCAATTGGCAATGTACCAGATGACTAATAACAAATGACCAAGGACAAATGACAAATGAATGACTATTGCCTTTGAAAGCGCAGTGCATCAATTGATTGAGCGGTGAGAAAGATGCCCAAAAAAATATAACTGGCGAATAAGATGAAGGTGCTGGTATCAAAAATACCTTGGATTAAGGTGTTGTAATGTTTTAGCAAAGATAGATAACCTAAAGCTTCGCCGATGGGGCCAGGGACAATTTTGCCGACTAAATCAATCAATAACAATAATAAGATTACTGCAAAGGTAAGAACGGCAGACAGAATTGTGCTGTCTGTTAATGAGGAAATAAACATTCCTACAGATAAAATTGCTGCTGCTAGTAAGATTAATCCCAAATGACCCAGTAAGGGAATTGAGGGTGCCATTGGTGGATTTGAGCCGCTGATGGCGATCGCTTCAAACACTAGCATGGGTAAAACCATCGAGGTAAAAAATGTTAGCACGCCTAATAATTTACCTACAGCTACCGCCCAATTGGTGATTGGTGAGGTGGCTAACAGTTCTAAAGTACCCCGCTTCCGTTCTTCGGCATAGAGTCCCATCGAGAGTATTGGCAGGATAAACAACAATAGCCATCCCATACGATCCAAAAATGCTCGGACAAATTCGTAAGGGACATCTATCGGCGGTACTGGTACTCCCATCTGTTGCCCTTGTGCATCTATTGCCGCAACTCCTAACAAAATGCCGTCTGGCCCTAGCAAAATCATCACGAAGAATAACCCCGCGAGAAACCAAAATATCCCTGCGATCGCATAAGCTAATGGCGATACAAAATAACTTTGCAACTCCCGGCGATAAATGGCAATGATATTACTCAGTACTACACCCATTTACGCTGCCTCTCCTTCTTTATCTGCTGCTAAGTCTACCTCAGTCTCGAAATTCTTTTCTTCTGTGGTCAGTTGCAAGAATACGTCTTCTAAGGTAGCGTTTACTCGCCGCAGTTCATGTAAACCAAATCCTGCACGCACTAATGTTGTGACAATATCTTTTCCTGGTTCTTTTCCCGGTTGCGATATTACCCGCAGGTAAGCGCGATTTGCCTGGGGTTGATGACCGGCTGTCGGAATTGATTCTATCAGACTCACACCCGCGACTTTTTGCAATACCTGTTTCGCTAGGGCAGCTTCTCCTTCTATTTCCAACTCATACCCAGAACCACCTGTCAATTGGGTCATCAGGTTTTCTGGTGTGTTAGTTGCTACGACTTTGCCGCGATTGATGATGGCGACGCGGCTACAAGTCATACTCACTTCTGGCAGAATGTGTGTGGAAAGAATAATTGTGTGAGTCCCAGCAAGGCTTTTAATTAAATTCCGCACCTCAATTATTTGTCGAGGATCGAGTCCAACTGTGGGTTCATCGAGAATGATTGCTGGTGGATCATGGACGATCGCTTGAGCAATTCCGACTCTTTGGCGGTATCCTTTTGAGAGTTTGCGGATAATTACCTTTCGCTTATCTTCTAAGTTGCAGCGTTCGATGGCTGCTACAACCTTGTTGGGGCGATCGCCTGCTGAAACTCCTTTAATTCGGGCGACAAAATGCAAAAATCCCTCCACCGTCATGTCTGGATACAACGGTGGTGTTTCGGGTAAGTAACCAATTCGTTGGCGTACAGCCAGGGAATTTTCATGGACATCATAACCAGCAATCCGAGCATTTCCATTGGTTGCCGGTAAATAACCAGCCAGAATCCGCATGGTTGTGGTTTTTCCAGCGCCATTGGGGCCTAATAACCCTAAAATCTCCCCAGGCTCGACGCTAAAGGTGACATCAGTAATCGCTGGGGTAGAGCCGTATATTTTACTCAGATGTTCAACTTCAATCATCCGTATAGTGGCGATCGCAATTTATAGAATACCCAACAATCTTAGATCACGATATTGGGTATGGGGGACTGGCACTAAGATTAGCCGACAACGGGTAAAGTTCCTGAAAAACCTCTTTGTGTCAAAATAATTGATAATTCATAATTAAATATGTATATAAAATTAAAAGAACTAATTGCATCAATTCTATTAATTAGTTTTCTTTTTGGTTGTACAGATTGTGAGGCTATCCTAAAGTGCTATGACGAGAAAAATAGCGCCGCACATTTCTTATTTCTTTGAGGATATTTAGCACAAATTTATCACCAGGATGATGGATTAAATCTGCATTCTGCTCGTTAGCGATCGCACCGCTTGAATCCGGTTCATACCTTCAAAAGTAGATTCTGCTGAATTTACCTTTGAATTACTAAATGCTTACCATTACTTTGATGTTCAATAATAAACGTGAGAGAATGTAAATTCTAAGTTAGAATATTGACACATTTTGTTAACTTTTCTTCCTCCTCCCATACAACAAATCAACAGCGAAATCGCCAGCAATGCTGGTGTTGATATGTATGTGTTGCGCCTGGATCTCATGCACCCGTGGGTTAATGGCAACAAGTGGTTCAAGCTGAAATACAATCTTTTGGAAGCCAAAGAGAAAAATTTCACCACGCTGTTAACCTTTGGCGGTGCTTATTCTAATCACATCTATGCAACTGCGGCGGCTGGTAATCTTTTCGGTTTTCGTACCATTGGTGTAATTCGTGGGGAGGAGAGGCTACCATTAAACCCTACCCTGAGTTTTGCTGTACAGCAGGGTATGGAGCTTGTGTACCTGAACCGCGAGATGTATCGACAGCGCAACACACCAGCGCTACAAGAATATCTGCAACAACGCTTCGGTGAGGTGTTTATTATTCCCGAAGGTGGGAGTAATTTAAATGGTGTGCGCGGCTGCACAGAGATAATTATTGGTGATGCGATTGCATGTAATCATATATGCGTTGCTTGCGGTACAGCTACTACACTAGCAGGGATTGCGCTTTCGTTGCATCAAAGACAAAGAGCGATTGCTTTTCCCGTACTAAAAAATGGGTCATTTCTCGCACAAGATATCGAAAGTTTGTTGACAAATTACCTCACCTCTGATTTACACACACCATATAATTCTCCCGCTTCCTGGGAATTAATGTGTGATTATCACTTCGGCGGCTATGCAAAGGTGAACGATGAGTTACTACTATTCAGCCAGCAGTTCACACAGGAACATGGCATACCGCTTGATTACGTATATACCGCAAAAATGTTTTACGGAGTGATGGATTTACTAAAGCAGAGATTTTTTTGTAAAGGCGATCGCTTGTTGCTGGTACACACAGGCGGCTTACAGGGTAACGTCGGTATGGAAGAAAGCTTGCAAGGATTTTCTAAAATCTGAGTTGCCACTTAATTAAATATCAGTTACCTTTGTATGGAATTTTACTTGTCTCAGTAAAATTCACGCACCAATCTTGATATTTACTCAAAGTTAGGTAAGGTTAATTCTATGTTTACATCAACTGAACGTATTAAACCGGATGCTCAAACTATTCCTCTCTATTTGGAAAATCTTCTCTCACATAAGTATCAAATTCCAACTTTTCAAAGAGATGTTGTTTGGGAGAAAGAGAATGTAAAAAAACTTTGGGATAGTATTTATAAGTTTTATCCTTTAGGGAGTATTCTAATTTGGAAAACTAATACAAAGCTAGAAAGTCATAGAGAAATAGGTGGTATAAAATTTGCTGATAATTTTTATTCTAATGAGTATCAGTACATTTTAGATGGACAACAAAGAACAACTTCTTTATTAACATCAATACATGGGGGTAAGATTGCTAATAACGAAAATTTTGATCCAACACTATATATAGATTTGACTGTTGAACTTATTGATGCAACTGATGACACAAGCTATACAAAAAGGTTTTTGTTTTGGGACGAAATCGATGATAGAGAAGGTCAGCTTAAAGCAAGTACTGGGAGAAAAAAACGTTATCAAGATAAACTAATTGTCAGTTTACTAGATATTATTAAAAATCCTGGGGAAATAGAAAAAAATCTTTATAAAAATGGATACGGTGGCTTTGAAAATCCCTATATGCAACAATTGAGAAGGATTAGAGAAGTCTTATATAGTTACAAAATTTCCTTTATTGAGTTACGAGGTATTGAAGTTGCAGAAGTGTGTCAAATATTTGAGCGAATTAATCAAGCTGGCAAACCCTTGGATATCTTTGATATTGTGGTTGCTAAGACTTTTCGTTCTGAAAATAACACAAATAATATCTCTGGGTTTTATCTTCGTGAATTATTTGATAAATTTAAAAAAACTATTTCTAGTAGTCAATATGCCAGTATTGATAATTGGACATTACTCCAAATGCTAGCTGTAGTAGTAAAACTTGAATTCCCCGAAGCTGGGATACAAAATATTACTGATATGTATCTTAATAAGCTAAAAACAGAACATATTGAAGTTGTATGGTCTAATTTTACAATAGCAGTTGCAAAAGCTTTTGATTTTTTTGATAACATTTTACATATTAAAGGTGGAAGATTAATCCCTTATCGATATTTATATCTGACTATTACAGCATATTTTTATCGTAATCACAAACCAGATTATAGTTTTTTAAATAAATATTTTTTGTATTATAGTTTTCATAATGCAGATTTACTAACAAACACTACTCACCTCTGGCAACATATAGAGTTTGTTAATCAACAAAAGGTTAATAATACTTACTCATTCAATCAATTTGATATTGATAAGAATTCTCTCAGGAAATCTTTCTACAGTTATAGGGGTCGCTTATCCAGAGCGATACTATCACTTTATGCAAACCACAAGCCGCAAGATTGGGCAAAACCTCATAGAGATATTTTGTCTGATGTTTATTATCTGCTAACAGATAAACCTAACTTGCACCATATATTTCCAGTTAACTTTATTAAACAGAGTGGTATTGCTAGTCAAATAGAATCTGATAGCTTGATGAATATTGCTTATCTCTCTCAAATAACTAATTTGAGAATTAGCGATCAAAATCCATTAGATTATCTGAAAGAATATGACGATCCTGGTTTAGAAGCAGTGTTAACTTCTCATCTTATACCGACAATCATTCTTGAATGGTCAAGAGCCAATGCACTTCCTGAACACGCCTTAACCATTTTTATTGAAGAAAGGGTAAACCTCTTGTTAGAGGCTTTGAGGCTGAAGTTAGAAGGGATTGAATTTAATGTTTTTGATATGGCTAATCGTATAGATAACATCTCTTCTTAAATAAGCGATTGCCCATAAAAGAGGGATTATTGGCTTTTATACTTACCGTTTATTTTGTAAACTTTGAATGGTAGCGATCGCATTTTTCGCCACAATATCAACCTCCTCTTGGGTATTGAACCTGCCAATACCAAACCGCACTGAGGCATAAGCTAGCTTTTCTGAATGTCCCAATGCTGTGAGAACATGGGAAGGTGCAGTATTTGTTGACGAGCAAGCAGAACCAGAAGAAAGGGCCATTACTGGCTGCAATCCTAACAAAAGTGCCGCACCATCCACTCCCTCAACACTGATACTCAAGTTTCCCGCCAATCGCTGTTGCGGATGTCCGTTGAGATGAATTCCTTCAACTTGCGAAAGCTGTTCCCACAATCTTTGTCTTAACTGGGTGAGGCGTTGGGTTTCTGTCTCTTGTTCAGCTAAAGCGATTTCTACAGCTTTCCCAAAGCCGACAATTTGCGGTGTATACAATGTACCAGAGCGCATCCCCCGCTCATGTCCGCCGCCGTGCTGCTGGGGAGCTAGTTTTACTCTGGGATCGCGTCTGCGGACGTACAGCGCTCCAATACCTTTGGGGCCATATACTTTATGTGCTGTTAGCGACATCAAATCAATTTTCATCGCTTGCACATCCAAGGGAATTTTACCAATAGCTTGAGCAGCATCGGTGTGGAAAATGATGTTGTGTTCATGGCACATTTCGCCAATTTCTGCGAAAGGCTGTAACACGCCAATTTCATTATTTGCAGCCATCACCGATACCAAAATTGTCTCAGGACGGAAAGCATTTTTTAACTCAGTTAAATCAATCAATCCATCTTTTTGGACAGGGAGAATAGTAATTTCAAAACCGAGACTTTTTAAATAATTACAAGGATCAATAACTGCACTATGTTCAGTGGCAACAGTAATAATATGCTGACCTTTTTTAAAATAAGCTTCGGCAACACCTTTAATAGCTAAATTATTCGCTTCTGTTGCCCCACTCGTAAACACAATTTCTTCTGGTGTAGCGTTAATTGCTGCTGCTAAAATTTCTCGCGTTTGCTTCACAGCGGCTTCTGCTTCCCAACCATAAACATGACCAATACTTGCTGGGTTTCCAAATTTTTCTGTGAAGTAGGGAAGCATTGCTGCTAGTACCCGTTCATCTACGGCTGTAGTAGCGTGACAATCAAGATATATAGGACGAATAGACATAATTATTATTAACTCAAACTTTGACTCAAATTTTTTAATACACTTAGAACTTGATACAGTTCATTTTTTCTCCTCAACAGCGTAAATTCATCAGACAACGCATACTTTGGTCTATTTTGTTGAGCAAGTTTTATAAAAATGAAATGACTACCATTTGTTACTAATCCAAAAGTAGGTTTATCTTTATTAGGATTAGCCAACATATAAATAAGTGCTTGAGGTATTGCTTCTAAAAGAGAAAAGCTAGACCTTTTAGATTCAATTACTAATAACCAGAATTGTTCTTGAATAACTAAAACATCAATTCTACCTCTAATGATTTCTCCTTCATCTTCCGCAGAAATTTCTATTGATTCCTCGCCTCTTATATAAAAAGGCTCATCATAAAATCCAGCTAAATTGAGTAAAGGAGATAAAACTACTAATTTAACCGTTTCTTCTGACAAAGGAGGACGCTTAACTAAACGGAGAAAATGAAGTTTTACTTTGTCTAAATTTTGCTTTTCTAAATCTGTAATTTCCGGTAAATTTTCAAGCCATTCTGTGAAGAATGCATCATCTTCGGCTACTTGTAGACTAAATCTTTCTTCCAAATAAGCAAGCCCGACATTGTGTACTTGGATAAATTGAACCATAATTTATGCAACTTTATATACTATCTAAACAAAACCTAGTTCTGTTTGGCATAACCCTAACAATTCTTCTGGTGAGTAGACTCTTTGACTTGTATCATATACAACACAAGACCATTTTCTGGCAAACTGACACGCAAACTCTAGGGCTAGTTGCTCACTTCCTGAAGTTTTGCTGACATCAAGTAGAATGTGAGTTTGAGGTTTAGCTGTAAGCTTCTGGGTTATAAGTTCAATTTCATCAGGATTAAAATTTTTTAATTCAGTGTTATCTAAAACAATCCAAACATGAGTATTGTTTCTAGAAATAC
>JBGTMK010000931.1:0-2154 GCA_041743605.1 Nostoc sp. | reverse complement strand
TAAAACTTTGGCAAAGTAGCATATAGTTTTTAAAATGTACCTGCAATAAATTTCTCGTTACGTAGGATAGTCGTCTTGCATAGCCTACAAGGAACACAAAAGTTAGCACTGGAGATGTAAGTTAATGCTAATGTTACTTCTCAACATTGGAAATGAGCGATATGCCATAGAAAGCCGACAGGTTATAGAAGTAATACCACTTGTTGTACTCAAAAGTTTGCCCCACCAGCCTGAGCATATCGCTGGTGTTTTTAACTATCGGGGACGCATTGTACCAGTAATCGATTTATGTCAGTTGATGCGTGGTAAACCCTCCAGTGAGTATCTGAGTACTAGGATTGTATTAGTCAATTATTGGGGGAGTAATAATACAGAAATTCAAGCTCCCTATATTTTGGGTTTAATGACAGAACAAGTTGTAGAAACATTACATAAGTCTGAGTCTAAATTTGCTGATTCCAATATCCAGATAGATACAGCGCCATATTTGGGCAAAATGATTGTAGATGATCGAGGGATGATTCAGTGTCTTCGCATTGAGTATTTATTGTCAGAAGCGCAGCAAGTCAATCTCTTGCTAGAAAGTCATCACAATACTAGATTTTAGATTGGTCTGAAGATTCTATAAATGGCACAATCTGTTATTGAGGCTTTACTAAAAAGCAAGATTGGTTTGGATGCGAATTCTATTGGTGCTGATGCGATCGCAAGTGCAATTTATCAACGCATGGCAGATTGCGGTATAACGGATATTGCTCACTATCTGGGGAAGTTACAGGTATCTACCCAGGAATGGGAAGCACTGATTGACACTGTAATTGTTCCAGAAACTTGGTTTTTCCGAGAACCAGAGTCTTTTGCATTTCTGAAGCATTACGTATTATCTGAGTGGTTGCCAAAAAATCCCCAGGGCGTACTGCGGGTTTTGAGTGTACCGTGTGCAACCGGTGAAGAACCATATTCCATTGCGATCGCTCTTTTGGAAGCAGGATTAAATTCGACAAACATTCACATTGATGCTGTTGATGTTAGCAATAAGTGCCTGTCAAAAGCCCAACGAGCAATCTACAATCAATACTCGTTTCGCGGCAATAGCCAATCGTTTCAAGAGCGCTATTTTCAGGCAACTGAGGCAGGATATCGCCTGTGCGAACAGGTAAGATGTATGGTGAATTTTATTAATGGCAATTTGGCAGATCCGGCTTTTCTTGCTGACACGCCACTTTATGATGTAGTCTTTTGCCGTAACCTGTTGATTTACTTCGATGTGACAACAAAAGAGCGCACCATTCAAGTCCTAGAAAGGTTACTAAGGCCAGAAGGCTTGCTATTTGTGGGACACGCTGAAACTTGGTTATTGTTTAAAACTCAATTGATCTCAGTTCGTCAAGATTCAGTAGTTGCTCATCGAAAGTCCACACCGGGCGAAAATGTTCGCAAAAATCATCATCCAAATATTCATAAACAAGGCTTCACAGGCAAAAATATAGATGTTCTCAACAAGCGACAGCTACCGAAAAAAAACCATTCCAAGCTTGTCGCCCAAGAGAGGTTAAATATTGCTCCTCAGAATCCGATATTGCCAATAGAACTAAAAGTAAATTTGTTAGAAACAGCTAGAGCTTTAGCCGATGAAGGTCGATTAGATGAGGCGGTTAAACTATGCAACGACTATCTCAACCAAAATCAGGCGAGTACTGAAGCATATCTTTTACTAGGTCAGGTGCAGCAAGCGATGGCACAAAATGAGCGGGCGGCACAATCTTTTCAAAAAGCAATTTATTTACAACCGACTCACCAAGAGGCGCTGACTCATTTGGCATTACTCAAAGAACATCAAGGAAATGCGGATAGTGCTAATCTTCTCTGGCAACGAATTCACCGATTAAATAATTCGTAATTCGTAATTCGTAATTACGTTTTTAGGACTAGAAATGTGTAGGTTGGGTTGAGGAATGAAAGCCAACCTATGAGGGTGTTTGAAAAGTGGTTAGCTATGATTTTAAGCACTGGTTGATCCCCCCTAGCCCCAGGGCTGTTTCATTCCATTTCAAACAGGATTTGTCAAGATGGTTAGCAAGAAAATTGTCAGTAAGCGTGACGAAGAGATGAACATTTAAGCACTGAAATATCAGTAAAATAGTTGGTTTCATC